>NZ_JBHXTL010000037.1:57277-70554 GCF_042677365.1 Kitasatospora sp. NPDC127116 | reverse complement strand
CCCGCCGCCGGGGGCGGCGCCCGCCCCCCCCCCCCCCCCGCCCCCGCGACTTCGGGGGTTGGTGTTTCGGCGGAGGGGCCGGCGGGTGCGGGACGTCCGGGCGGTGCGGGGAAAATCCGGGAGGGCGGGCGTCCCTGCGGTGCTACGGTCGGGCGCCATGAGCTGGCTTCCCGATGACTTCGTCCATCCCGTCCAGGTGCCGCTGCCGGGCGGGGCCCATCACCTGCGGCCGGTCCGGGAGGCGGATGCCCCGCTCGACTACCCGGCCGTGATGGGCTCGCGCGAACGGCTGTGGACCCTCTTCGGTCCGGCCTGGGGCTGGCCCGCGGCCACCATGACCTTCGAGGCCAACCAGGCCGACCTGCTGCGGCACGAGAAGGAGATCGCCGCACACCAGTCCTTCAACTACGCGCTGCTCGACGCGGCCGAGACGGCCCTGCTCGGCTGCGTCTACATCGACCCGCCCGCGAAGGCCGGTGCGGACGGCGAGATCGCCTGGTGGGTGGTGGACGAGCTGGTGGGCAGCGAGGTCGAGCGGGCCATGGACGCGCTGGTGCCGCGGTGGATCGCCGCCGACTGGCCGTTCGAGCGGCCCCGCTTCCTCGGCCGTGGGATCTCCTGGTCGGACTGGCTCGCCCTGCCCGCGCACGCCGGCGCGTGAGCCGACCTCGTCCCGCGTGCCCCGGCCCACGCCGGGGCACGGGGGCGAACGTCATCGACCCCTGAGGGAGCGGGCGCACCGGGCACGCCGGCGTGCACCCGGCGGCTACGGCCCGACCGGTTCCAGCCGGAGCCGCCGGGACGGCCAGGGGGCCGGCTCGGCGGGGCCGAACCAGACGCGGACGTCCTCGCCGGTGCGGACGGGCAGTCGGGGGAAGTCGTTCTCGGCGTGCTCGGTGCGGTGCAACGCATGGTCCGGGAGCAGGTGTTCGGTGGCGAAGGAGTCGAAGGCGCCGCCGTGGACGGTCGCCGAGGCGGCCGGGTGGCAGACGGTGGCGAGGACCTCGCGGCGGCCCGCATGCGGTGTGAATCCGGGGCCGCGCAGCAGCAGGACGTCGTCGCTGTCGACCATGGTGGCGTTGGCCGCGTCGCGGTGCTCCCGCCAGACCGGGCCGCCGTAGAAGGCCTCCAGGGCGCGCCGCCGGTCGGCCATGTCGGGGAAGGCGCGCAGCCAGACGAAGCGGTCCGGATCGTCGAGGTCGCGGAAGCGGCCGCCGACGGTGATGCCGACCGCCTGCTGGCCCGTCACGAACTCGCGCTCGAACAGCTCGATCAGGGTCTCCCGGGCGCCGGGGTGCAGGGTGTACTGGCGGAGTTCGACGATGAGGTTCATGCCGTGGCCGCCCCGGTGGGGGTGAAGTCGTTCATGCGCCGCAGCGTAGGAGTGCTCTCCTGACACCACCTGTCAGTGGATACTGGGCGGCATGCGCGCGAGTCGGCTGGTCGCCCTGCTCCTGCTGCTCCAGAACCGGGGCCGGCTGACCGCCGAGCAGCTGGCGGGGGAGCTGGAGGTCTCCGTCCGTACGGTCTACCGGGACGTCCAGGCGCTCGCCGCCGCCGGAGTCCCGCTGTACGGCGACGCCGGGCACGCCGGCGGGTACCGGCTGGTCGACGGCTACCGGACCCGCCTCACCGGGCTGACCGCCGACGAGGCCCAGGCCGCCTTCCTCGCCGCACTCCCGGGCGCCGCCGCCGAGTTGGGCCTCGGCGAGGCGCTCACCGCCGCCCAGCTCAAACTGCGGGCGGCCCTGCCGGCGGAGCTGCGCGAGCACGCCGGGCGGATCCAGGAGCGCTTCCTGCTCGACGCGCCCGGCTGGTACGGCGCGGCGGACGAGACCCCGCACCTGGCCGCCGTCGCCGCCGCGGTGTGGGAGCGGCGGGCGGTGGTGCTGCGGTACCGGCGCTGGCGGGCGCCGGAGGAGATCGAGCGGCGGGTGGAGCCGTACGGGCTGGTGCTCAAGGCCGGGCGCTGGTACCTGGTCGCCGCCGGTCCGGGCGGGATGCGTACGTACCGGGTCGACCAGGTCGTCGGACTGCGCGTGCTGGACGAGGAGTTCGCGGTGCCGGACGGCTTCGGCCTGGGCGCGTACTGGACGGGCTACCTCGCGGACTTCCGGGCCCGGCTGCACACGGGGGAGGCGCTGGTCCGGCTCACCCCGGAGGGCGCCCGGCGCCTCGGGGTCGCCGCCGCGGACGAGGGCTGGACGGAGGCCCGGGTGCCGATCGAGTCGCCGGACCACGCGCACGGGGAGTTCCTGCGGCTGGGCGCCGACGTAGAGGTGCTGGAACCGGCCGAACTCCGTGACCGCATCGCCAGGACGGTACGGGCCCTGGCCGCCCGCTACGGGGGGTGATCCGCGGGCCCGGACAGCCGAGCGCCCGACCGGCGGGGTGCCGGTCGGGCGGGGTCGGGCGGGTCAGGCGACGAAGTGGTCGAACTCGCCGGCCTTGGCGCCGAGCACCCAGGCGTTGAACTTGATGCGGGTGGTGGTGACGACGAGGGTGGGGTCGTCGGACTGCCGGATGTAGACGTGGTCGCCCTCGGAGGCGATCTCGATCCAGTCATCCTTGTCGCTGCTGGTGCTGGACCTCTGCCAGTCGAGGTGGTCCACGAGTGCCCTCCTGGTGGTGCGTGGCGGCCGTATCGAGGGTACTGGTCCCTGTGCACGGACGGCGGCATCGTTTCGGTCATGTCAATTCGTGCGAGACGTTGTGCTATTCCATTGGGGTGTCAGTCGTTCCTACACTGAAGCCCCGCCGCACGGGGGCTGCGGGAGGCAGGTTTGCCGACGGGCCCGGGGGAGGCGCGTGTGACTGACCGGGGCTGGGACGAGGACGACGCCCGGCCGTACTTCTTCCTCTCCTACGCGCACACCCCCAAGGCCGGTGCGCGGGGCGCGAGCGACCCGAACCACTGGGTCAGGCAGTTGTACCGGGACCTCTGCGAGGCGGTGCTCCAGCTCACCACGGTCCCGGACGGGGCCGCGGTCGGCTTCATGGACGAGTCCATGCACCAGGGCGAGCTGTGGGCCGAACGGTTGTCCGACGAGTTGGCGACCTGCCGGGTGTTCGTGCCCCTGTACTCCCCGAGGTACTTCAACAGCGTTCCGTGCGGCCAGGAATGGCACGCGTTCACCCGCCGGCCGGTCTACCCGGCGAACCTCGACTCCGAGCGCACCAGCGGCATCGTCCCGGTGCTGTGGGCGCCGATGAGCCGCTACCGGCTGCCGAACGTGGCCAGTGAACTCCAGTTCAACCACGCGAGTTTCGGGCCCGAGTACGCCACCGAGGGCCTGTACGCCCTGATGAAGCTCAGCTACTTCCGCTCCTCCTACGAGCTGGCGGTGCACCGGCTGGCGGCCCGGATCGTGCAGGTCGCGGAGGAGACGGTGATCCCGGTCGGGCGGCGGCTGGGATTCAACGGCCTGCCGAGCGCGTTCAACGTCACCGCCCCGACCAAGCAGCTGCGGATCTCCGTACTCGCCTACCACCAGAACGAGTTGCCCGCCGACCGCAGCCCCGACTACTACGGCGAGCGGCGCACCGACTGGCACCCGTACCGGCCGGTCGGCTCGCCGATCGCCCAGCACGCGGCGCGCCTCGCCCGGCAGTTGGGGTTCCAGCCGACCGTGCACGAGTTCGACGAGGAGGTCGAGTCGATCATCGGGGGCAACGCCGAGGCGCCCGGCCTGCTGCTGCTCGACCGCTGGGCGCTGCGCGACCCGCGCCGGCGCGAGCTGGTCCGGCGCTTCGACCGCTCGGACGCCACCTGGGTGAGCATCCTGGAGCCGTTCAACGGCGACGACCCGGAGTGCGCCGACCGCGCCGACGAGCTGGGCGACCTGACCGACGAGACGCTGCGCATCACCCGGCGGGCGAGCCGGCCGAGCTTCCTCGGCGCGACCGGACCGACCGGGCTGCACTCCCTGGAGGACTTCGACGACGCGCTGCCGCGGGCGGCGATGAAGGCCAAGTACGCGTTCGAGGGCCGCACCCGGGCCGAACCGGAGGAACCGCCGCCGCCCCGGCCGAGCCTGCGGGACGCGTTCCGGCGCGGCCCGGGCGGGTACGGACCGGACGGATCCCCGGCGGACCCCTTCGAGGACGACCGGGGCGACGACCGCGCCGACGGCGACGGCACCGGCCGCACCACCGGTACCACCCACCGACGTCGGGACAACGGCGACGACCCGCACCGCGAGCGTGACCCGCACCGCGAGCGCGACCCGTACCGCGAGCAGGACCCGCACCGCGAGCACGACCCGTACCGCGACGACGGCGATGAACCCGATGACGGGATGGCGCCCTTGGGAGGACGAGGACCGCGATGACTGACAACCGCACCAGGAACCTCCGTCTCGGCGGGCTCACCTCCGCCGACCTGGCCGCCCAGCGGGAGGCCGAGCGGCAGGCGGCGGAACAGGACCGCAACGGCCGGATCATCACCTTCTACTCGTACAAGGGCGGCACCGGCCGCACCATGGCGCTGGCCAACACCGCCTGGATCCTGGCCGCCAACGGCTTCCGCGTGCTCACCGTGGACTGGGACCTGGAGGCGCCCGGCCTCGCCAAGTTCTTCCACCCGTTCCTCGACCCGGCCTCGCTGGCCGGGACCACCGGGATGATGGACCTGATCGCCGAGTACCGCGAGGAGGCGCTGCGCCCGGTCGAGCACGCCGAGGGCTGGCACCTGGACTTCGCCCGGGTGCACCCGCACGCGCTCTCGCTCACCTGGCCGCACTTCCCGGCCGGCGGCAGCCTGGACTTCCTCTCCGCGGGCCAGTTCAACCGGGACTACTCCGAGGCCGTCACCCACCTCGACTGGGACATCTTCTACGACCGCTTCGACGGCGGGCAGTTCTTCGACGCCCTCAAGGCCGACATGGCCAAGCGCTACGACTACGTGCTGATCGACTCCCGCACCGGCCTGTCCGACATCGCCGAGATCTGCACCGTCCAGATGCCCGACGACCTGGTGGTCTGCTTCACCCTCAGCGACCAGTCCATCGACGGTGCCTCCCGGATCGCCCAGCACATCCACGACCGCTACCGCGAGCGCGGGATCCGCATCCTGCCCGTCCCGATGCGCATCGACGAGGGCGAGAAGGAGAAGGCCGACGCCGGCCGCGCCCTCGCCCGGGTCCGCTTCGACGGGCTGCCGGCCGGCTTCGACGGCGAGGAACTCGCCCAGTACTGGGGCTCGGTGGAGATCCCGTACCGGCCGTTCTACGCCTACGAGGAGATCCTCGCCACCTTCGGCGACCAGACCGGCACGCCCACCTCGATGCTGGCCGCCTGCGAGCGGCTCACCTCCATGATCACCGAGGGCCGGGCGGCCGGCCTGCCGCCGGTGGACGAGGAGGTGCGGCTGCGCTTCGTGGACGCGTTCACCCGCCGCCGCCCGTCCGTGCCCGCCGACCTCTACCTCTCCTACGTCCCCGAGGACCGGATGTGGGCGGACTGGATCGAGTCCGTCCTGACCAGGGCCGGCTTCCGGGTGCTGCCGCGCGACCTCAGCGCCGGCACCGACCCGCGCGAGGAGACCGAGCGCGGCATCGACTCCGCGTACCGGACGGTCGCCGTGCTCTCGCCCGCCTACCAGCGCTCCCCGCAGGCGCGGGCGCTGTGGGAGTCGGTGGTCAGCTCCGACCCCTCCGGCACCCGGCGCCAGCTGCTGCCCGTCCGGGTCGGCGACGTGCGGCTCACCGCGCCGTTCAGCAACCGCAACCCGGTCGACCTGGTCGGCCGCGACGAGACGCAGTCGATCCAGAGCCTGCTGCGCGCGCTCGGCCGCGGCGACACCCCGCTCGACGACGCGCCCAGCGGCGGCCCGCGCTTCCCCGGCAGCAAGCCCTCGGTGTGGGACGTCCCGCCGCGCAACCCCTCCTTCACCGGCCGCTCCGCCGTCCTGGAGCAGCTGCGCAACCAGCTGCGCGGCGGCATGGCGGCCGTGCTGCCCACCCCGCAGACCCTGTACGGGCTCGGCGGCGTCGGCAAGACCCAGGTGGCGCTGGAGTACGCCCACCGCTTCATGTCCGACTACGACCTGGTCTGGTGGATCGACGCCGAGCAGACCGAGCTGGTCGCGCCGGCGCTGGCCGAACTCGCCCGCCGGCTGGGCCTGCGGGTCGGCGACTCGGTGACCGAGGCCGCCGAGGCGGCCAGGGAGGCGCTGCGGCGCGGCGTGCCCACCTCGCGCTGGCTGCTGATCTTCGACAACGCCGACGAGCCCGCCGAGATCCGCCGGTTCTTCCCCGGCGGCTCCGGCCACATCCTGGTCACCTCCCGCAACCAGGCCTGGACCGGGCACGCCGAGGCGCTGGAGGTCGACGTCTTCACCCGCGGCGAGAGCGTCGAGCACCTGTGCCGGCGCGCCCGCAGCCTCTCCCGCCCGGACGCCGACCGGGTCGCCGAGGCGGTCGGGGACCTGCCGCTGGCCGTCGAGGTGGCCGCCGCCTGGCTGGACACCACCGGCACCCCGGTGGAGACCTACGTCTCCCAGCTGCACGCCGAGGCCGCCCGCGCGCTGGCCGTCGGCCGCCCGGCCGACTACCCGACGCCGGTCGCCGCGACCTGGAACGTGTCGATCGGACGGCTGCGCCAGCAGTCCCCGGCGGCCGTCCGGCTGCTCCAGCTGTGCGCGTTCTTCGCGCCCGAGCCGATCTCGATGAACCTCTTCTACAGCGACCAGATGATCCGGGCGCTGGTGAAGTTCGACGCCGACCTCAGCGACAAGTTCATGCTGGGCAAGGTGATCCAGGCGATCGGCCGGTACGCGCTGGCCAAGGTCGACGCCGGCAGCAACAGCTTCCAGGTGCACCGGCTCGTCCAGGCGGTGATCCGGGCCGGGATGACCGCCGACGAGCAGGAGATCGCCGTCCACGAGGTGCACCGCATCCTCACCGGCGCCCGGCCCGTCCTCGGCGACACCGACGACCCGGCCAACTGGCCCGCCTTCGACGAGATCTGGCCGCACCTGTCGCCGTCCAAGGCGCACAACTGCGACGAGGCGGACACCCGCCAGCTGCTCATCGACCGGGTCCGCTACCTGTGGAAGCGCGGCGAGCTCGACCGCGCCCGCGACCTCGGCCACGCCCTGGACGTGGAGTGGACCGGCAAGCTCGGCGAGAACGACCGGCAGACCCTGCTGCTGCGCTTCCAACTCGCCAACGTGCTGCGCTCCCAGGGCAACTACGGTGAGGCGCTGGCCCTGGACGAGGACACCCTGGAGCGCCAGCGGGGCCTGCTCGGCGAGCACCACCCGTACACCCTGATGACGGCCGGCTCGCTCGGCGCCGACCGCCGGGCGCTCGGCCGGTTCCAGGCCGCGCTCGACCTCGATCGCGAAATCCTCGACCAGTTCCGCGAGTTGTTCGGCGACGACAACCCGCGCACGCTCTCCATGGCGAACAACCTGGCGATCGACTACCGGCTGGTCGGCGACAGCGAGGCGGCCCGCGAACTCGACCAGGAGACCCTCGACCGGCGCACCGCCGTCCTCGGCCCCAAGCACCCCTACACCCTGTCCACCAAGTCCAACCTGGCCCGCGACCTGCGCGAACTCGGCGACTACCGCGGCTCGGTGGACCTGCTCCAGGAGGTCACCTCCGACCTCGGCGACGTGCTCGACCCGGACCTGCCGGAGAACCTGCGCAACGCCAAGTCGCTGGCCGTCTCGCTGCGCCGGATCGGCCAGCTCGCCGAGGCCCGCCGGATCACCAAGGAGACCTACGAGCGCTACCTGGAGCGCTACGGCGCCGACGCCCCCGACGCGCTCGCCTGCGCGCTCAACCTGGCCGCCGACCACAGCGCCTCCGGCGACAAGGAGGCCGCCCGCGACCTCTGCTCCACCGTCTTCGAGGGCCACCGGCGGCTGTTCGGCGACGAGCACCCGTTCACCCTGGCCTGCGCCAACAACCTCGGCATCTACCTGCGGGGCAGCGGCGACGTCCCGGGCGCCATCGAGCGCGGCCGGCTCACCGTCGAGGGGCTGACCCGCTCGGTCGGGCCGGAGCACCCGTACACCCTCAACGCGATGATCAACCTGGCCAACGCCTACGGCGACGACGGGCAGCTGGACCGCGCCGAGCGGCTCGGCCGGGCCGCGTACCAGGGGCTGTGCGACCGCTACAGCGCCCAGCACCCGGACGCGGTGGCCTGCGAGGCCAACCTGGCGATCACCCTGCGGTCCGGCGGACGGCACACCCAGGCGGCCGAGCTGAGGGCGCGGGCGATCTCCGAGCTGATCCGGCAGGTCGGCGAGGAGCACCCCAACACGGTCTCCGCGCGGGGCTGGAAGCGGATCAACCGCGACCTGGAGCCGCAGCCGGTCTGACCGGGAAGGGGGGGCGGGGTGCGCCGCCGGCGAGGGCTGCGCACCCGAAGCAGGGGTGGCAGCCGGACGAGGGCGCGCCGCCGGACCGGGGGGTACGCTCCCTGACCATGAGCACCCCGCCCCCGGTCCTGGTCACCCGGCGCCTCGCCCCCGGCGTCGTCGAACGGCTCACCGCGCACCACGCCGCCACCTGCCACGACTCCGACCTGGCGATGGACCGGGCCGCGCTGCTGGACGCCGTCCGCGGCCGGCGGGCCGTGATCACCACCCTGGACGACCGGGTGGACGCCGGGTTCCTCGACGCGGCCGGCCCGCAGCTGGCCGTCGTCGCCAACCACGCCGTCGGCTACCACAACGTGGACGTGGCCGCCTGCGCCGAACGCGGCGTCCTGGTCACCAACACCCCGGGCGTGCTCACCACCGCCACCGCCGACATGGCCTGGGCGCTGCTGCTGGCCGCCACCCGCCGGCTCGGCGAGGGCGAACGGCTGCTGCGCTCCGGCGCGTCCTGGACCTGGGCGCCGAACTTCCTGCTCGGCCTGGAGCTGGCCGGCACCCCGCTGGGCGTGCTCGGCATGGGCCGGATCGGCCGGGCGGTGGCCCGCCGGGCCCGCGCCTTCGACATGCCGGTCAGCTACCACAACCGCCGCGAACTGCCGACCGGTCAGGCCGAGGGCGCCGACTGGAAGCCGCTGGAGGACCTGCTCGCCACCTCCACCGTGCTGGTCGTCACCTGCCCGTTCACCGAGGGGACCCGGCACCTGCTGGACGCCCGCCGCCTCGCCCTGCTGCCGCGCGGTGCGGTGGTGGTCAGCATGACCGCGGGCGTGGTCGACGAGGAGGCGCTGGCCGCCGCACTGGAGTCCGGCGCGCTGTTCGCCGCCGCCGTGGACAACTTCGAGCACGAGCCGGCCGTCCCGTCCGCGCTGCTCGCCCAGGAGCGCGCGGTGCTCGCCCCGCACCTGGGCAGCGCCACCGTCCGCACCCGGCAGGCGATGGGCGGCCTGGCGGTGGACAACGTGCTGGCGGTGCTCGGCGGCTCAGCGCCCCTGACGCCGGTGGAGGTCTGAGCCCGGGCCGCCCCAGCCCGCGGCCCAGGCCAGCGCGGTGGTCATCACCCGGAACGCCCCGAAGTGCGCGGCGCCGGGCTCCAGGAACAGTTCGGCGTCCGGGATGTGGTCGGCCAGCCAGCGGGAGTGGTCGACCGGCGAGAACTGGTCGTCCGCGCCGTGCCAGAGCCAGGTCGGCACCCGGACCGACCCGACCTCGAACCCCCAGTCGGCGGTGAAGGCCAGCACGTCGTCGATCCAGCCGTCTGCGCCGTGCCGGAACGCCTCCCGGTAGTTGCTCTGGAGCATCCGCCGCAGTCCGCTGTCGGCCACCACCTCGCGGTCGGCGGCGGAGAGTTCGGTGCGCAGCCCGTTCAGCAGCCGGACCGGGTCGTCCTTGATCTGCCGGGAGCGGAACTCCATCGCGTCGGCGATCCGGCCGTGCCCGCGCTCGGCCTCCTGGTAGGCGCGGACGTTGGACGGCGTCATCCCCGCGTACCAGTCCAGGCCGGCCGCGTTGCGCGGCGCGAGGCCGACCAGCACCGCCGCCCGGCTGACCCGCCCCGGCAGCAGCGCCGCGCAGGCCAGCGCGTGCGGGCCGCCGCCGGAGCGGCCGAGCACGGCGAAGCTGTCCAGCCCGAACTCGTCCGCGATGGTCCGCACGTCCGCGGCCGCCGCGCTCACCCGGCGGCCGAACAGCCGGGTCGAGTCGCCGTAGCCCGGCCGGTCGTACGAGATCAGCCGCACGCCCAGCCGGTACAGCACGGTGCTGCGCGGGTGCGGGCCGACCCGGCTGCCGGGCATGCCGTGCAGCAGGAACACCGGACGGCCGCGCGGGTCGCCGAGGGACTCGACGGCGAGCGCGCGGTCGTCCGCCGTTTTGATCATCCGTAACGACACCTGCGGCCTCCTCAGTGCTCCGGGTCGGTTGCGTGCTCCCGGTCGGTGGTGGTGCGTACCTCCCGGCGGGCCTGCCAGGTGGTGTGCTCGCGGGAGATCGCGTCCTCGGCGTCCCGGGCCAGGCGGGCCCAGATCTCCTCGGCCTCCATCGACTCCAGGTCCAGCTGGGCGAGTTGGCGCTGGATCTGTGCCAGCTCCTCGGCGGCCAGGGCGTACGCGGCGGCCAGCGGCCGGTACTGGCGCAGCTGCGCCCAGGCGGCGACCGAGGCGGCCACCGCCGAGACCGTGCCCAGCGCGTCGTAGCTGAACGCGCCGAGCGCCCGCAGCAGGGCGAGCACCAGGCCGAGCGCGGGCAGCAGCACGCCCAGCACCCCGGCCCAGTGCCCGGCGCGGGCGCAGTAGCGGGCCTTGGCGCGGTACCAGTCGTGCTGCAGCTGGATCCGCTCGGCCAGGTACACCTCGCGGCGCACCGCCAGCGGCTGGCCGCGCAGGTCGTGCATGGCCGGGGTGATCTCCACCCCGGCGTCCGGGACGGCCACCGGGCTGTCCCGGAACGCGCCGAGCACCCCGGAGAGCTGGAAGCGGTACAGGCCCTCGGCGTCCGGCAGGGCGCGCGGCGGGGGCTGGTAGGCGTCGGCCCGGACGGCGTACTTCCAGGCCAGCGTCTTCACCGACTCGGCGGCCGCCCGCCCCTCGTACCAGAGGCCCTGCGGGTTCTGCCGGCTGATCACCACCGCCAGCACGATCGCGCCGAGGTAGGCGGCCGCAGCCGGCCAGGCCCAGGGCTCGCCGTCGGCCGAGCCGGTCGCCGCGGCGGCCACCAGCAGGACCAGTTCCCAGGCGGAGAGCAGCACCGAGCGCCGCTGCCCGCGCAGCGACGCCGAGTCGGCGGCCCAGAAGAACTCGGGCAGCAGGTCCCGCTCACGCACCCACCCGGTCCGTCCCGCAACAGACGCCATGTTCGGCCCCCACCAGTCGCTCCGGTCGCACCGCTCTCCTGCCCCGGGGGACTCGCCGGTACGCCTGGTGACGGCCGGGGCGGCCGGATGTGGCCGGGAAGCCCCGGTGGTTGTCCGGTACTCCCCGTGTTCGGGCCGGTACCCAGCGTGCGGGAGGTGGCGGGGGCGCGCACCGGCCGGCGGATGTGCGCGGGCGACCTGCCGGTGCGGCCGGGCGGAGTGCGGGCCGGTGCGCGCGGCCGGCGGGTGCCGCTCAGTAGGTGTAGAAGACCCGCTCGGTGTTCTCGGCCATCTGCTCGGCGTTCCACTCGGTGCCGCCCGGCACGTTGCCGGAGCGGAACAGCGGCGGCGCGGGGCACTCCCCGGCGGCCGCCCGGTCGGCCAGCCGGCCGACCGCCGAGGCGACCACGGCCTGCATCAGCGCGCTGGTCACGATGGTGGAGACCGGGCCGAAGGTGGTCTCGGCGCCCGGGTGGCTCAGCTCGCCGTCGCCGACCGCGATCTTGCTGTCCAGCACCACGTCGCAGTGGTCCTTCAGGTAGGTGCCGGTCGGGTGCGCCGAGGGCACCTCCCGCGGGTAGGCCAGCGAGGTCACGCCGACCACCTTGAGGCCGCGGTCCCGGGCGTAGCGGGCCAGCTCGACCGGCATCACCTGGCGGCCGGAGAGCGAGATCACGAACAGCAGGTCCCCGGCGGTCGCCGGGGTCAGGTCCAGGGTGGCGGTGGCCAGCCCGGAGACCCGCTCCAGCGCGCTGGACAGCGGCGCGGGCATCACCGTCACCCCGGCGGTCCCGGGCACGTTCAGCAGGTTCACCGGGACCAGTCCGCCGGCCCGGTAGACCACGTCCTGGGCCGGCAGCGCGGAGTGCCCGGCACCGAAGGTGAAGACCCGGCGACCCTCGGTCATCGCCTCCGCCAGCAGCGCGGCGGCGGCCTCGATGGTGTCGGCCTCCTCCTCGCGGACCCGCTGGAGGTGGGAGATCGCGGCGTCGAAGTACCGGCCGACCAGGTCGTTCATCTGCTGCCTTCGCTCTCTGCCGGTGGGGGATTCCGGCCAGGTGGGGTGGTCCGGGTGGTCCAGACCGCCGGTGGAGAAAGCTTCGGCGAGCACGGTCGCGCCCCGGTGGCATCGTTGTCAACAGGAACAAAACGGGCCTCCGGAGCCCCGGGGCGGGCCCGGTTGTCGGTCCGGTACGTCAGAATTGGCGGTGAGGACACCGAAGAACGGAGCCAGCGGCGATGTCTGGGCTGATCGACACCACTGAGATGTACCTTCGCACCATCCTGGAGCTGGAGGAGGAGGGCATCGTCCCGATGCGTGCCCGGATCGCGGAGCGCCTGGAACAGAGCGGCCCCACGGTCAGCCAGACGGTCGGCCGGATGGAGCGCGACGGGCTGCTCCAGGTCGCCGGGGACCGCCACCTCGAACTGACCGAGGAGGGCCGTCGGCTCGCGGTGCGCGTCATGCGCAAGCACCGCATCGCCGAGTGCCTGCTCGTCGACGTGATCGGCCTGGAGTGGGAGCAGGTGCACGAGGAGGCCTGCCGCTGGGAGCACGTGATGAGCGAGACGGTCGAGCGCAAGGTGCTCGCCATGCTCGGCCACCCCACCCAGTCGCCGTACGGGAACCCGATCCCGGGCCTGGACGAGCTGGGCGACACCAAGGCGGAGGGCGAGGGCTTCGACGCCGGGCTCGTCCCGCTGGACACCGTCAAGCCGGGCGAGGCCGGGGCCGACGTGGTGGTCCGCCGGATCGGCGAGCCGATCCAGACGGACAGCGCGCTGATGAGCACCCTGCGCCGGGCCGGTGTCCGGCCGGGCTCCACGGTCAAGGTGAGCGCCGGCGTCGGCGGCGTGCTGGTCGGCACCGGGGACAACGCGGCGGAGCTGGGCAAGGACATCGCCCAGCACGTCTTCGTCGCCCAGGCCTGAGGCACCGGACGCGAACAGCCGAGCGGGGGGGGGGGGGCCGCCGGGCCCCGGCCCCCCCGGGCCCCCCCGCCCCCCCCCGCCCCCCCCGAGGGGGGGAGTTAG
>NZ_JBHXTL010000037.1:0-57267 GCF_042677365.1 Kitasatospora sp. NPDC127116 | reverse complement strand
TGGGCCCCCGGAGTCCCATCGCCGGGGGGGCCGCGTGCAGACAGTGCAGCGGGCCCGCTCGCCTCCCCGTTCCCTCCCGTCCCCTCCTGTTCCCCTCCCGCTTCCCCTCCGTCGCCGCCGCCCGGCTTCCCCGTCCGAGCGCCCCTGCCGGCGTCCCCACACACCGCAATTCCTCCCCTCGGCCGATCATGGCAATCCTTGAGTGCCGTCACTCGTACGAGGGGCTTCTCCCGTTGACCAGCGGGTACACGGAAGCCTTATCCGGACATGCGTATGACGGGCCCCGTCCCCGGTGGGAGACAAGGCCCGTCACTCGCGCGCGTTGTGTCGCGCGGTGCGCACCCTCACCCGATCGGCGGAGGGCGGCCGTTGGAGGGGCCGGGCGGAACGGTGGAACTCAGCCCACCGGCGCCGGCCGGGCGGCCCGGCCGGCGCGGACCGGGGGCGTCTCTCGGGCGCAGGCGTACGCGAGCGGGCCGATCACCTCGGCGGCGTCCGGCAGCCAGCGGTTGAGCGCGGAGGGGGAGCGGGCCCACTGGGCGTACCCGAGGGAGCCGATCCGGGACGGCGGGGCGACCGTCCAGTCCCCCTCGCCCCGGGCGACCAGGTCCAGCCGGCCCGGCGGCCGGCCGAGCCGGCGGAGCATCTCCGGGAGCCTGGCCGCGGCCCCGGGCAGGACCAGGAAGTGCAGTCGCCGCCCGATCCGCCCGGGCGCGGCGGGCTGGACCACGACCGGGCCGAGCTGGAGGTCCATCCGCTCCATCCGGGCGAGCGCCAGGCAGCCGGCCGTCTCCGGGACGTCCAGCACGTCGAACGAGCGCCCGGTGGGCAGCAGGATCGACGCCCGGGGCCGGTCGGTCCACCAGCTCCGCACCGCGCCGGGACCGGCGCTCGCCGTCCGCGCCCAGTCCGCGTCCAGCGGGTGGGCGCCCGGCAGCGTGCAGCGGCGGTCCCCGCAGGAGCAGCGGACACCGCCGCCGCCGTCGTCGATCAGCCAGGCGCCCGGGGCCACCTCCCAGTGGCGGTTCTCGGCGTAGCCGACGGCTTCGACGAGCAAGGGGGGTGGAGCGGCCTTCTCGTTCCGGTCCGAGGCGTCGGGGATGTCTTCCACGGGGTACTCAACTACCGTGTGTGAGGCTGGTTACGGCCCGATGGCGCCCGGTTGGGTGCATCCCGGCAATGTCACCCGTTCCGGTTAGTCGACCGAGTTGGTGGGGCCGAGGGCAGGCGCAGTGGGGGCGCACAGGAGCATTTCCCAGGGCGCAAGGGGGGTGCGGTTCGTCACCGTGGGTATCCCGCTGGCGTTGCTGATCGCTAACCTGGTGTCAGATTCCTTGGACGGTCGGACAGTCGGCAACAGATCAGCAGAATCGTCGCCCGCCGGCCGGGACCGGAGGGTGTGGGGAGGCGAAGCCCAATGGCCGCGAGACCACTCGTCGCACGACAGCCCAACGAGCGTCTGCAGCAACTGATCCAGGAGGCCAGCTGCTCCAACGCCGGCCTGGCCCGGAGGGTCAACCTCTGCGGTGCAGAGCACGGGCTGGACCTTCGGTACGACAAGACCTCCGTGGCCCGCTGGCTGCGCGGGCAGCAGCCGCGCGGGCAGGCGCCGGCCGTGATCGCCGAGGCCCTGGGCCGCAAGCTCGGCCGCAGCGTGTCGGTCGAGGAGATCGGCATGGCGGACGGCAAGAACCTGAGCTCCGGCATCGGGCTCCAGTTCGCGCCGACCATCGGTGCCGCCCTGGAGCAGGTCTGCGAACTCTGGCGCAGCGACGTCGGCCGGCGGGACTTCCTGACCGGCGCGACGGTCGCCGCCTCCGCGCTGGTGGAACCCAGCCGGGACTGGCTGATCACCCCGCCGGACCCGGTGGTGGCGCGGGCCGGCGGCCCCCGGGTCGGCCCGACCGACGTGGCCGCGATCAGGGCGACCACCACGATGCTGGTCGACCTGGACCACCGCTTCGGCAGCGGCCATGTGCGCCCGGTGGTGGTGCACTACCTCAACTCGGTGGTCTCCGGCCTGCTCGGCGGCGCCTACCGGGAGGAGACCGGTCGCCAACTCTTCGCCGCCGTGGCCCGGTTGACCGAACTGGCCGGCTACATGGCGGTGGACACCGGGCAGCCCGGCCTCGCCCAGCGCTACTACATCCAGGCGCTGCGGCTGGCCCAGGCCGCCGACGACCGCGGCTACGGCGGCTACGTGCTGGCCGCCTCGATGAGCCACCTGGCGGCGACCCTCGGCAACCCGCGGGAGATCGCCCAACTCGCCCGCGCCGCCCAGGAGGGCGCCCGCTCGGTGGCCACCCCGACGGCGATGGCGATGTTCTACGCCGCCGAGGCCCGCGGCCACGCCCTGCTCGGCGACGCCCGCTCCTGCGAGACGGTGTCGGCCAGGGCCCTGGAGATGATGGAGCGGCGCCGCCCGGAGGACGACCCGGACTGGATCGCCCACTTCGACGACGCCTACCTCGCCGACGAGTTGGCCCACTGCCACCGGGACCTGGAGCAGGCCGGCCAGGCCGAGCACTACGCCCGCCGGGCGCTCGACCTGCACCCGCCGACCCGGGTCCGGCGCCGTGCGGTGGACCTCGTCCTGCTGGCCACCGCCCAGCTCCAGCAGCGGGACCTGGAACGCGCCTGCGAGACGGGCGCCCAGGCGGTCCGGCTGCTGAGCGGGCTGCGGTCCAACCGGGGCGTGGAGTACCTGGACGAGTTCCGGCGCCGGCTGGAGCCCTACCGGGAGCAGCGGGTGGTCCGGGAGTTCCACGCCCGCGCGGACGCCGAGGCGGCCTAGGGCGTGCCGGGCCGGTTTCCGTGCCCCGGGCGCGGGCCCGCCTCCGCGCCTCGGGCCCGGGGGCGGCCCGGGCCCTGGGCGGTCGCGGATCGTCTGTGCAGGGAGCGTGACGGATGTCCCGCCCACGTGGTCACCCGGTGAGGCGAACCGGTAGCGTGGGCGCGACGTCCAAGGAACTGTGATGCTCCCAAGAACCGACGAGATGTGGTCCGCCGTCAGTGCGCGGTCCTGCACAGGTGAGGAATCGCGTTGAGTCAGCGCCGCTCGTACCCGAACTCCGGTGACTTCAACCTGGACGACCTGTTCCGCCCCGAGCCCGGCCAGCCGCAGGGGCAGCCGGGCCAGCCGCAGGCCCACTCGGCCGTGCCGCCGGTGGGACAGCCGTCCGGGCAGCCGGAGTACCTCGGCGAGGGCGCGCACGCGCTGCCGACCCAGGCGATGCCCGCGCAGCCGGCGCCGGGCCAGTCGATGCCCGGGCACTCGCTGCCGGGCCGGCCGATGCCGGGGCAGGGGGCCCCGTGGGGCGCGCCGCAGCCCGGGTACGGTGCCCCGCAGCCCGATCCGGCTCCGGAGACCCAGTACCTGCCGCCGTACCCCGCCGGCGACCCGCAGGCGGCCGGCTACCCGGCGGCGCAGGCCCAGCCCGGCTACCCGCAGCCGCAGCCCGCGCCGGGGTACCAGGCCTATCCGCCGGCCGCCCAGCCGCAGCCGGCCTACCCGGCCCAGGACCACCACCAGGGCTACGCCCCGGAGCAGGGGCAGGACTACGGCCAGGGGTACGACCAGGGGCCCGACGCGACCCGGGCGGGCGGCTCGGGACGCGGCGGACGTTCGTCCAACAAGCTGATCATCGGCGGCGTGGTGGCGGGCTGCGCGGCGGCCGGCATCCTGGTCGCCGTCCTGATGAGCGGCGGCGACGAGACCACGGACGACAAGAAGAGCACCCCGGCGGCCGCCACCGCCGGCGCCACCACCACCCCCGGGGCGCCGAGCGCGAGCGGCTCCGGCGCCGCCGTCGACCCGGAGGTCAAGGCCCAGGCGCAGCCGCTGTCGGACCTGCTGGGCACCGCGAGCGACAGCCGCAGCTCGGTGGTCTCCGCGGTCGCCTCGGTGCAGAAGTGCGACAAGCTGCCCGAGTCCCAGCAGGCGCTGACGGCCGCGGCCGGCAAGCGGCGCGAGCTCCAGAGCAAGCTCGGCCAGCTGAAGGCCGACAAGCTGCCCGGCGGTCAGCAGCTGGTCGACCAGCTCAACGCGGCCTGGACGGCCTCGGCCCAGGCCGACGACGAGTACGCGCTCTGGGCGCAGGACGCGCAGGGCTCCTGCGACGCGAAGAAGCAGGACAACCAGCACTACAAGAACGCCGTCCAGGCGAGCGGCACCGCGACCACCGCGAAGAAGCAGGCCGCCACGCTCTGGAACGCGATCGCCGCCCAGACCGGACTGCCCAACCGGAGCGACGGCGACCTCTGAGCGACGACGGTCGACGAGGGACAGCGGCTCCTGAACGACGAGGGGGACGGGCCGCAAAGGCCCGTCCCTCTCTCTCGCCCCGGGCGGTCCGCGTCAGGCCGGCGGACGGCCCCCGGTGAGCGCCCAGCGGATGTCCACGAAGCCCGGCTGCTGCAGGGTCATCCGGCCGTTCTTGACCACCTGGTAGGTGACCCAGGTGTTCACCAGCCGCGGCGACCCGCCGCTGGGCAGCATGTTGGTGGTGCCCCAGTTGAGCGGCGGGGTGATCCCGACGTCGATGCCCTCCCCGCTGTCCAGCAGCGAGGAGACCGTCTTCGGGGTGACCGTCCGGCCGCCCTCCGCCAGCTTCTGCACCGCCGTCCGGAACACCTCGTACGCGACCCAGGTGGTCTGCACGCCCGGGTCGGAGACGTCGATGGGGTGCCCGCCGGTGGTGTCGGTGCGCACCACCGCGCGCAGCCCGTCCCAGATCTTCGCCGACTCCGGCGGGTACCAGCTGGTGACGTAGGCGCCGCCGAGCGGGCCGGCGTCGCCGCCGGTGGAGTCCACCACCGACTGCTGGACGCTGCCGATCACCGAGGCGATCCGGGTGTTCTTCGCGTTCAGCCGCCGGTAGGAGTCCAGCAGGTTGCCGGTCGGCTCGGCGGCCAGGGCGCTGGTGATGCAGTTGCCCGGCTCGTCCTTGCCGATCGCCTTGCGGATCACCGGGGTGTAGTCGGAGGACTGCTCGGGCGCCTTGACGTCCGTCAGCTTGATCCCGGCCGGCCGCAGGGCGGTGCCCAGGTAGCCGAGCAGGTTGTCGCCGGCCGGGGTGTCCGGGCGGACCAGGGAGACGGTCCGGCAGCCTGCGTCCACCAGCTGGCGGCCGTTGCCCGCGATCAGCGCCGGCATGCCGCCGTCCACCGGGTAGGACAGCGGGCTGGAGAACTCCGGCTGGGAGAGCCCGTAGCCGCCGATCAGCGGGATGCCGGCGCGCTCCAGCACCGGCATGAACGCCTCGCCCCACTGGCTGTAGGAGCCGATCACGGCGACCACCTTGGCGTCCACCGCCTGCTGGGCACAGGCGCGGGCACCGTCCGCGGTGTTGTGCTCGTTGCAGGTGATCACGCGCAGCCGGTGGCCGTTCACGCCGCCCTTGGCGTTGACGTCCTGGCCGATGGCGGAGGCGAGCGCCGTCATGCCCGGGCGGTCGGCGGAGCCCGTGCCGGCCGGGGCCCAGGTCATCACGGTCAGGTCGTCGCCGGTGGTCGAGGCATCGGCCGGTCCGCCGCACGCGGAGGCCGAGAAGAGGGTGGGGAGCAGGGCCGCGGCGGTGGCGGCGGCTGCGATCGGGCGTCGGCGGCGGCGCCGCACGATCGGGGGACGGGCCTGGAAGGAGTCCCTTCGGCTGGTCATCGCTTTTCCCTCTCTGGGGCGCACTCCGGCGCACCGGAGCAAGCCAAGCCCCGGCGTCACAAGCCGAGAGGGCAGAAATGCGAACGGATGGCGAACGGCCGCCGAAATCCGGAGTGGTACGCGTGTAGATCGCGAGTGGAGCACGAACAGAGGGGGAACGTACGATCGTTCACCATGTCCGCCAGCACAGATTCTTCGTATCGGTCCGCCCGAAACCCTTCTCGTCCGGGTCACCGCTCCAGCACGATGGGCGGCATGCCGCTCAACGACCTGCCCTGGTGGCGCTGGCGAGCCCGACTGCGCTCGGCGCTGCACATGCTGTCCGACCCCGCTTTCCAGCAGGAGACCTGGCTGACCGGCCGGGAGGGGTACGGCGACGTGACCGACGCCGTCTACCGCCTCGTCGAGGACACCTGGCTGGACCGCTGGTCGGCCGAGAAGTACATCGGGACGGTCCTACGAGACTCCGCCGAGGCCGCGCTGGTGGACGTCGCGGTGCTGCGGGCCGTGCAGATGCTGCACGAGGTCGGTGCGGACGCGCCGGCCTCCGCCTACCTCGGCCACCCCGGCTGGCCGGAGACCGTCCGGGCCGCCCGCGAGGCGCACGTCGTGCTGGCCTCGGGCGACGGGGACGACCCGGACGCGTCGCCCAAGTCGCTGGACGTGCTGCGCATCCTCACCCGGCTCTGACCCGCCGGACCGCCGCCGTCCCGCAGTACGGGCAGCGGGGCGGCGGGTGTCCGGGATGTGACACGCTGGACCATCCACGCACGTCACGACCTCAGAACGGGAAACTCCCAGTGGAACAGCAGCCGGTCAGCGCCCAGTACGTCCTCACGCTGTCCTGCCCCGACAAGCAGGGCATCGTCCACGCTGTCTCCAGCTACCTCTTCATGACCGGCTGCAACATCATCGACAGCCAGCAGTTCGGGGACGGTGACAGCGGGCTCTTCTTCATGCGGGTGCACTTCTCCGCCCCCGAGCCGGTCACCGCCGACAAGCTGCGGGCCAGCTTCGCCGCGATCGGCGCCTCCTTCGGGATGGACTGGCAGATCCACCCGACCGAGCAGCGGATGCGGATCGTGCTCATGGTCAGCAAGTTCGGGCACTGCCTGAACGACCTGCTCTACCGCACCCGGATCGGCGCCCTGCCGGTGGAGATCGCCGCGGTCGTCTCCAACCACACCGACCTGCGGGACCTGACCGAGAGCTACGGCATCCCGTTCCACCACATCCCGGTCACCAAGGACACCAAGGCCGAGGCCGAGCAGCGGCTGCTCGACCTGGTCGCCGAGGAGAACGTCGAACTGGTCGTGCTGGCCCGCTACATGCAGGTGCTCTCCGACCGGCTGTGCACCGAGCTGTCCGGCCGGGTGATCAACATCCACCACTCCTTCCTGCCGAGCTTCAAGGGCGCCAAGCCGTACCACCAGGCGCACGCGCGCGGCGTGAAGCTGATCGGCGCCACCGCGCACTACGTCACCGCCGACCTGGACGAGGGCCCGATCATCGAACAGGAGGTGGCCCGGGTCACCCACGACGTCAGCCCCGACCAGCTGGTCGCGCTCGGCCGGGACGTCGAGTGCCAGGCGCTGGCCCGCGCGGTGAAGTGGCACAGCGAGCACCGGGTGCTGCTGGACGGGACCCGTACGGTCGTCTTCGCGTGACCGCTCCGCGCGGGTCGTTCCGCGTGACCGCTCCGCGCAGGCGTTTCGCGTAACCGCTCCGCGCGGGTCGCTTCGCGTAGGCGTTCGCGCGGACGGCGGGCCGCTACGGCCGGGAGAGCAGCGGGAGCGCGTGCAGCACCTCGCGGACCGCGGCCCGGTCGCCGTGCTCGCCGACCGGCAGCCGGTCCGGGTCGCGGTGCGCGGCGGCCAGCTGGCACAGCTCCAGGCCGTCCAGCACCATCGACGCCACCGGCTCCCCGCCGGGCGGCCCGCCGCTGCCGACGGCGGCGCCGTCGCCGTCCAGGGCGATCAGCCACTCGCCGCCCGCCGGGCCGTCGACCATCAGCCGCACCCGCCGGGCCGTCCGGGCCCCGCCCTCCGGCGCACCCGGCGCCCAGGCGTGCTCGGGCCGGGCCGCGCGAAGCCCGGCCAGCGCCCGGGGGAGCAGCCGGACCACCAGCTCCACCATCTGCCGCAGGTGCTGCGGCGTCGGCGGGTCGTACGGGTAGGCGACCGCCCGGGCCACGTCCTCGCCGTGCACGAAGCACTCGAAGGCGCGGTCCACGAAGGCGTCGCGCAGCGGCAGCACCGCGAAGCCGTAGTCGACCGGGGTGTTGCCCTGCGGCACGAGCGCGGCGCTGCGCACCAGGTCGTGGGCCTGCCGCCGCCAGCGGGAGCGCACCGACTGCGGCGCCAGGCCGGCCTGGTCGGTGATCAGCCGGGCGGTGCGCGCGGTGACCCCGGCGTACCGGCCGCCCTGCGGCGGGACGCGCGGCACGGACGGTCCGGCGGCCGGCTCCTGCGGGGGCACCCGCCGCCCGGTCGGTGCGGCGGGCGGGCCCGGAGCGGCCGGCACCGGGTCGGGCAGGCCGAGTGCCAGCGCCAGGAAGCCGTCCACCGCGGTCAGGTGGCCCAGCACCTCGGCCGGGCGCAGCCGCTCGGTGCCGCCGTGCCACGGCAGTTCCGCCACCTCCTGCCACTCCTCCGGGCCGAGGTCGCGCAGCAGCGCGTCGAGCTTGGCGGTCTCCGCCGTGTACGGCATGCCCCAGGCGGGGACGGGCAGTTGGGCCGGCCGGCGGGCCAGGCACCAGTCGAGCACCTGCTGGCGCAGCGAGCCGGGCTGGTCCAGCGGCTCGTCCAGGGAGAGCCAGCCGGCCGCCTCGCGCAGCCGGGCCGCCTCCTCGGCGCACTCCCGGCAGTCGCGCAGGTGCTGCTCCAACTCGGCGGCCTCGCGGGCCGGGCAGGCGCCGAGGGCCCACGCGCCGAGCATCGAGCGCAGGGCGTCGTGCCGCTCCTCAGTGCCGCTCACGTCTCCCCGTTCCCGTCCCCGGTGCCGTCCTGGCGGGCGCGTTCGTCGGCCAGTTCGGTGGCCAGCAGCTCCAGACCGAGCCGCATCCGCTGCTTGGCGGCCTGCTCGCTGATGCCGAGCAGTCGGGCCGTCTCGCGGTAGGTGCGGCCGTCGTAGTAGGTCACCGCGATGGTCTCACGCAGGGGTTGGGGCAGGGAGTCGACCACGTACTGCATCCTCGCGGCGGTGGCCACGGCGCGGATCTCGGCCTCCGCGCCCGGTGCGAGTTCGGCGGCCCGCCGGGCCCGCAGCCGTTCGACCGCGCGGTGGTGGGTCAGCGCGCCGAGCCAGGAGCGCAGGGTGCCCCGGTCGGGGTCGAAGTCCTCGGGGTGCTCCCAGACGTGGGCGAAGACCTCCCGGGTGAGCTGGGTGGCGGCGGCCTGGTCGGCGAGTATCCGTCCGGCCAGGCCGTGCACCATCGGTGCGAGCTGGTCGTAGAGTTCGCCGAGCGCCGTCTCCTCGCCGCGGGCGAGGCGGCGCTGCAACTGCTCGTCCCAGCGCGGGGTCCGCTCCGGGGTGGCCATCGGGAACCACCCTCCTGACCGGGTTCGCTGGCTTACCCAACGGTATCTTGCGGCCGGGCGGCGCCGGGGGCGATTGCGGCAAGAACGGAACCGTTCCCGGCGGATCACCCCTCCTCATGGATGTGCCTCCCGGCCCGGATCCCTCGCCCGGATCCTCGGCCCGGATCCCTCCGGGATCCTCGCCGGGGTCCCTCGCCCGGCCGGGTCGTCCTCCCGCGGCCGGATCGTCGGACGGTACGACGGTCGGCCGGTGGGACCCGTCCGCCGATGCCACTGTTCGAGGGCCGTCGGACACATGTCGCACGGGTGGTTCGCGAGTGGCGGGCGGGGTGCGCGGGGCGCACGGCGGTAGGTTCCCGACTGCGGGACCGGCGGGTCGGCCCGGGACGGACGATCACCGGTACGAGCCTCGCGAGAGTGAGCGGGACAGTATGCACCGCGCTGTCGCCCGATCGCCGGAATATGCCCGAAGCGCTTGCTGCGGTCCGTCCCCCCGCCCATCCTGAGGCGTATTCGTGTCGCGGCGGGGTGCCCGACCGGCGAGACGGCGCGGGCGAGTGGGCGCGGACGGACAGACCGGGCGGGCGCCCGGGCACGGCTCGGGTGGCGCCGGGCGACGTGCGAGGGCCCGCCGGCCGATCCGGCCCGATCGGGACTATGGCCGAACTGCGAGTGCGGGTGGTGGAGCGGTGCAGGTTCTTCAGGTACAGCTGGCGGTGCAGGCTGACCCCGCCGAGGTCGGCCGGGCCCGCCGGTGGGTGCGCTCGCGGCTGCTGAACCACGGGGTGGACCCGGACGCGCCGATGGCCGAGACGGTGGTGCTGGTGGTCTCGGAGCTGGTGACCAACGCCGTGGTGCACACCGGCTGTCCGGCCGTGCTGAGGCTCTGTCTGCCGGTGGCCGACGGCCCGCAGGAGGGCGGACCGGCCGCCCCGCTGCGGGTGGAGGTCGCCGACGCGAGCCGGGCCGCGCCGACGCCGCGGCACGCGGGCGCGGACGAGGACGCGACCAACGGGCGCGGCCTGGAGCTGGTCGAACTGCTCTGCGAGCGCTGGGGCTGGTACCCGGAGGACTCGGGCAAGCGGGTCTGGTGCGAGATCGGCAGCGACGCCCGTCCCGCGGATCCGCTGGCCGACGTGGACTGGGCGGCTTTGGCGCAATAGCGGCTTTCGCGGCGGCCGTCGGACCGTGCCGATCACGGTGCTGATCACCGGCCGAAAGGTGACGCAACCATTCCGAATTTCGGACTACCCATTGACGTGACGTATCCGACTGATCACGCTTGGGTGCGGCGCTCCGTCGCGAGGGGACGCCGAGGGGACGTCCGTCCACCGCCGCGGTGCCGCTGTCCAGGGGATTCGTGCCGGCAGGGCGGACCGCGGACGGCCGGTCACGGGCCGCTCCTCGGCGAGTGCGGAGGGTGTGGCGCGGGATCAGGGCTCGCGCGCCGGGGTTGGATGGCGGCCTGCCGTACCGTGCTCGGGGTGGGCGCGGCCTGCCGCCATCCGATCCGCCGCCGGCGCGCGACGGGATCCGGCCACCGGTCGGGCGGTCGCCGGGCCGCGCTCAGGAAGCGCGGCCTTCCGGGAGGGAGCGGAAGGTGCGCCGGTAGGCGCTCGGTGCGACGTCGAGCCGGCCGCGCAGCTGAAGTCGCAGCGAGGCGGCGGTGCCGAAGCCGGACTCCCGGGCGACCTGGTCGATCGTCAGATCGGTCCGTTCCAGCAACTGGCGGGCCCGCTCGGTGCGCTGGGTGGTGATCCACTGGCCGGGGCTGGCGCCGGTCTCCTCGCGGAAGCGCCGGGTGAAGGTCCGTACGCTCATCCCCGCCCGGTCGGCGAGCTGCCGCAGCGCCAGTGGCCGGTCCAGGTGCTCCAGCGCCCAGGCGCGCACCGCGGCGGTGCCGCTGCCGCCGGAGTCCACCGGGCTCGGGGCCTCCACGTACTGCTTCTGCCCGCCCTCGCGCCACGGCGGCACCAGGCAGTTGCGGGCCACCGCGTTGGCCACCGCGCTGCCGTGGTCGCGGCGCACCACGTGCAGGCACAGGTCCACCCCGGCGGCCACCCCGCCGGAGGTGAGGATGTCGCCGTCGTCGGTGTAGAGCACGTCGGGGTCCAGCCGCACCTTGGGGAACAGCCGGGCGAAGCGCTCGGTGTAGCGCCAGTGGGTGGTGGCCGGGCGGCCGTCCAGCAGGCCGGCGGCGGCCAGGATGAAGGAGCCGGTGCAGATCGACATCAGCCGGGTGCCGGGCCGGATCCGGGCCAGCGCGGCGGCCAGGGGCGGGGTGAAGCAGGCGTCGGCGACGGCCGGAGCGGAGTCGGCGGAGGCCGGGATCAGTACGGTGTCCGCCCGTTCCAGCAGTTCGGGCCCGTGGTCGACCATGACCCGGAAGTCGGCGCTGGTGGTGACCGGCCCTCCGTCCAGGGTGCAGGTGGCCACCTCGTACAGCGGCCGTCCGGCCGGATCCTTGGCGCCGCCGAAGATGCGGGCGGGGATGCCGAGTTCGAAGGCGATCACGCCCTCCAGGGCGAGTACCGCGACCAGGTGTGCCATGCCGTCCCCTCGGGCGTCGGTGGGTCCGGGCCAGGGTACTGCGGGCCATGGCCCGAATCTTGCGAAAGCTGTCATTCAGGCCACTCGTCCGGTCCCGGGCGGCCCGGAACACTCGTTCGCGTGACCGAACGCAGCGTCCTCGCCCCCGCATCCCGCTCCGAGCCGCCCGACCCGGCCAAGCGCCCCCGGGTGCACTACGCCTGGGTGGTGGCCGGCGTCTCCCTGCTCGTCCTGCTCGGCTCGGCCGGCTTCCGCTCCACGCCGAGCCTGATGATGGACGCCCTGCACAACGAGTTCGGCTGGTCGCTCGGGACGATCTCCAGCGCCACCTCCGTCAACCTGACGCTCTACGGCCTCACCGCCCCCTTCGCCGCCGCCCTGATGGACCGGTTCGGGGTGCGCCTGGTGGTGGTCTGCGCGCTGCTGACCATCTCGGTCGGCGCCGGGCTGACCATGCTGATGCGCGAGCCCTGGCAACTGGTGCTCTGCTGGGGCGTGCTGGTCGGCCTCGGCAGCGGCTCGATGGCCGGAGCCTTCGCCACCACCATCACCGGGCGCTGGTTCCGGGCCCGCCAGGGCCTGGTCACCGGAGTGCTGACGGCCGCCGGAGCGGCGGGGAACCTGGTCTTCCTGCCGATCGGCGCCTGGCTGGTCGAGCAGCACGGCTGGCGTTCGGCCGTGGTCGTGGTCTCGCTCGCCGCCAGCGCCGTCGCCGTCCCGGTGCTGCTGCTGATGCGCGAGCGCCCCGCCGACGTCGGCCTGCTCCCGTACGGTGCGACCGAGGCCCCGGCCGCGACGGTCACCGACGGCCGAGCCCTGGCCCGCTCGCTGCGGGTGCTGCGGAACGCCGCGCGCGTCCGGGCGTTCTGGCTGCTGGCCGGCTCCTTCGCGATCTGCGGCGCCACCACCGCCGGCCTGGTCGGCACCCACTTCATCCCGGCCGCGCACGACCACGGCATGCCGGTCACCACCGCCGCGAGCCTGCTCGCGCTGATCGGCGTGTTCGACGTGCTCGGCACCGTCTTCAGCGGCTGGCTCACCGACCGGGTCGACTCCCGGGTGCTGCTGACGGTCTACTACGGGCTGCGCGGCCTGTCCCTGCTCCTGCTGCCGCAGCTGCTGGCCGGATCGCTCCAGCCGCCGATCCTCGCCTTCGTGATCTTCTACGGCCTGGACTGGGTGGCCACCGTGCCGCCGACCGTCGCGCTGTGCCGCCGGCACTTCGGCGAGGACGCCCCGATCGTCTTCGGCTGGGTGCTCGCCGCCCACCAGATCGGCGCGGCCGTCGTCGCCGGGCTGGCGGGGCTGGCCCGTGACGCCCTCGGCAACTACGACCTCACCTGGTACGGCGCCGGCGCGCTGTGCGCGGTCGCGGTCGGGCTCTGCCTGGCGCTGCGCGGCGGGCGGGCCGACCGGGCGGTGCCGGCCCTCCCGTGACGGGCGGTCCGCGCGCCCGGGGGCGGCGCCGGACCTCCCGGTGGGACCGTCGTACTGGACGTCTAGGCTCCGCTCCATGGCGCTCACCTTCACCCTGGACCCCGAGCTCGACCCCGATCTGCGGACGGAGATCGTCCGGCTGTGGGCCGACGTCACCAACGCCGGCGGGGCGGTCGGCTTCGTGGCGCCGGTCACCGAGGAGGAGGTCCGGGACACCGCCGAACGCCAGTTCGCCGGGGTCGGACCGGACGGCCCGGACCGGTTGCTCGTCGCGCACGAGAGCGCGACGGGCCGGCTGGTCGGCGTGCTGTTCTTCGAGTCGATGCGCTTCGACCTCATGGAGCACTGGCGGATGCTCAAGCGGGTCATGGTGCACCCCGACTTCCAGGGCCTCGGCCACGGCGCCCGACTGCTCGCCGAGGCCGAGCGGACGGCCCGGGAGTGGGGCCTGGAGTCGCTGCGGCTCACCGCGCGCGGCGGCCTCGGGCTGGAGCGGTTCTACGCCCGCAGCGGCTACCGGGAGGTCGGCCGGGTGCCGGCCGCGATCCGGGTCGCCCCCGGGGACGACCGGGACGACATCACCCTCTGGCTCGACCTGCGCTGACGACCGCCCGCCGGGCCGCGGGCCGGATCGGGTGCCCCGTGCCCCGCTCCGGCCGTCAGGCATGCTTGACTGGAGAACCCGCCCCAGCGCAACGAAGAAGGACGTGTCGAGTGACCAGCAACGGCCCGGAGAAGTCGCACGCCACGCTCCGCTACACCTCGCTGCGGGTCAGCATCTTCCTCGGCTGCCTGCTGGTGGCCCTGCTGCTCGGGCACTTCGGCGTCATCCCGGTCAGCGGTGAGGCCGGCATGATCTTCCTGTTCCTGCTGGCCGCGATTGCCTCCGCGCCGCTCAGCTACGCGCTGCTGAGCAGGCAGCGCGACGAGATGTCCACGCAGATCAGCGGCAAGGTCTCCGGGATGCGCAGCCGTACCGCCGACCGGATCGCCGCGCAGAACGCCGAGGAGGACGCCGCCGACGACGCCGCCCGCTCGGCCACCGCCGGCCAGAACTGACCGGGGCCCGGCCCCGGAGCGCAACCGCCGTGCCCGCCACCCGAGACTCCGCGCCGTCCGAGCCGCCCGCCGGGCAGCCGCCCTCCGAGGGGGCGTCCGTCGAGGCGGCGTCCGCCGGGCAACCGTCCTCCGAGGGGGCGCTCGGCACCTGGCCGGCCCCCGTCCGCCGCCCCACCGGGCGGGACGTGGCGCGGCTCGCCGGGGTCTCCCAGGCCACCGTCTCCCTGGTCTTCTCCGGCGCCGAGGCCGGCCGGCGGGTCTCCGAGGCCACCCGGGAACGGGTCCGGGAGGCCGCCCGCAGCCTCGGCTACCGCCCGCAGGCGGCCGGGCGGCAGCTGCGGCTCGGCCGCAGCGGGATGATCCTGCTGGCCGTGCCGAACCTCCAGGGCCCGTTCTTCGGCCGGGTGCTGGAGGGCGTCCACGAGGAGGCCGGCCGCAACGGCCTGGCCGTCGTGGTCAGCTCCGGCTGGGGCAGCGCCACCCTGGCCGAGGCCGCCACCGCCGGCCGCTTCGACGGCCTGCTGATCTGCTCCCCGGACGACAGCCAGCTCGGTGAGCTGCCCGCCGACACCCCCGCCGTCTTCCTGGACGCCGACCCCGGCACCGACCGGGCGCGGCCGACCGTCGAGCTCGACGTGGCCGGCGGGATGCGTGCCGCGGTCGAGCACCTGGCCGCGCTCGGCCACCGCCGGATCGGCCGGCTGCGCTCCAGCCACTCCGCCTACACCTTCCGGGTCCGGCAGGCCGCCTTCGAGCAGGCCGTCCGTGAACTCGACCTGGACGTCGTGGAGTTGGGTGTGAGTCTGAACGACGGCCACCGGGCCGCGCGGACCGTCGCGGGCCGGCTGCTGGAGCGGGCGGACCGGCCGCGGGCGGTGATCTGCGACGACGACGTGGTCGCCTCCGGGGTCTACCAGGCCGCCGCCGAGCTGGGGCTGCGGGTGCCGGAGGACCTGTCGGTGGTCGGCATGGACAACGTCGCGGTGGCCGCGCTGCTCGCCCCGCCGCTGACCACCGTCGACCTGCCGGGCGAGGAGCTGGGCCGGGCGGGCGCGGCCGCGCTGGCGGCCCTGCTGCGCGGGGAACGGGTGGCGCCGGTCGCGCCACTGGCCACCTCGCTGGTGCTGCGCTCCTCCACGGCGCCGGCCGGTACGGCCCCGACCGGGCGGTGACGGTCCGTCACCGGTGACAGGACTGCGCCCGTCGGCCAGACCACCGGCGGGCGCAGTCGTTCGTGGGGGTGGGTCAGCCCACCGGGACGGGCCGGGCGGCCGGGGCGAGCGGCACCGGGTGGAACCAGCGCCGGGCGCCGAAGAGCACCAGTCCGCCGAGTGCGATCCCGCCCACCGCGCACAGCGCCACCGGGCGCAGCGAGTCCTCGGCGAGCTTGCCGGAGACGGCGTAGCCGAGCGAGTTGCCGGTGGCGAACAGCGTCACCAGCCAGGCGAAGGCCTCGGTGACGGTGCCGGTCGGCGCCAGTTCGGCGACCAGGACGAAGGCCGCCGCCAGCAGCGGGGCCAGCATGACCCCGGAGAGGAAGGCCAGCGCGGCCATCGGGTACGGCCCGGGCAGGGTGACCAGCGGCAGGTAGGAGGCGGCCATCGCGAGGGCCATCACCCAGGTGCGGGTGGCCGTGGTCTGCCGCCAGGTGACCGCGCCGTAGGCGAGCGCGCCGAGCAGGCCGCCGAGCGCGGCCAGTGCCAGCAGGGTGCCTCCGCCGCCGGGCAGCGTGCCGACGTGCTGTTCGGCGTAGGCGATGAACAGCACGTTCTGCGCGCCGACCGCCCAGCCGGCCCCGGCCAGTCCGACCAGCAGCAGCACCAGTCCGGGGGAGCGCAGCGGCCCGAGCAGTCCGGCGGACCGTTCCTGCGTCGGGGCGCGCCAGGCCCGGGCGGGCCCGGCGGTGGCGACGATCAGCGCGCCGGCCAGTCCGAGCCCGGCGGCCACCCAGAGTGCGGCGACCGGGCTGAACAGCCCGGAGATGGTGGCGACGGCCAGCGGACCGGCCACGTAGAGGATCTGCTGGGCGGCCGAGTCGAAGGCGTACGCGGTGTCGAGCTGCTTCTCCTCGACCACGTCCGGCCAGAGCGAGCGCAGGCAGGGTTCCAGCGGGGGCATGGCGAGGCCGGCGATCGCGGCCCCGATCGGCGCACCGAGCGCGGAGCCGGGGGCGAGGGCGAGCAGCGCGTACCCGCCGCCGGCCACCACGGCGGAGGCGAGCAGGACGCGCGGCTGTCCGGTGCGGTCCACGATCCGGCCGAGCACCGGGCCGCCGACGGCGGCGGCGATCGCGTAGGCGGAGGTGGCCAGTCCGACCCGGCCGTACGTCACCCCGGCGTCGCGCAGGGCGAGGGCGATGACGAGGGCGGTCATGCCGGCGGGCAGGCGGCCGAGCAGGGTGCCGAGCAGCAGGCGGGTGACGTGCGGGGCACGGAGCAGGGCGAGGTAGCCCATCGGCCGTCCTCTCCGGTTGGGCAGGCAGGGGCAGGGACGCCGTCAAAGTTATACGTATAACTGCTCAGCGGTCAATCGGGTCGCCGAGCGGGCCTGATGGGGCGTCAGCTTCGTTCGTGTCCGGAGTTCGGGCTGGTGGCGGGCCTCGGGGGGCGTGTGCGCTGCGTGACCTCAAACAAGTACTTTGAACATCTCAAACCTTTACTGCTAACGTATCGGCCATGACAGCCTCAGACGCACTGCGGATGCACGGCCCGGGCCCCCTGCCCGCCGCCGCCCGCCCGTGTGCTCTGACCGGTGCTGTGGACAGCCCGCGCCCTTGTCGCGCCATGCGCTGTGCTGCCCTGAGCTGTACCGCGGCGGCACGCCCCTGACCGGGGGCCCGACCCTCCCGTCCGGCCCCGCGCCGTGCCGCCCGCTCCGCCCCCACCTCACCGTCAGCAACGCCCTCCCCGGAGACGCTCCCCCATGTCCACAGCGCCCGAGGCGACCTCGTCGCCGTCCGTGCTCGCCCGCATCCGCAAGACGCCCTTCTGGGTGCAGATCGTCGCCGGCCTCGTGCTCGGCGTCGGCCTCGGCTACCTGGCCCGCGCCGCCGACATCTCCTGGCTGGCCACCACCCTGGAGACCATCGGCAAGATCTTCGTCCAGCTGCTCAAGCTGGCCGTCCCGCCGCTGGTGTTCACCGCGATCGTGGTGAGCGTCGCCAACCTGCGCAACGTCACCAACGCGGCCCGCCTGGCCACCCGCACGCTGCTCTGGTTCATGATCACCTCGCTGATCTCGGTCGGCATCGGCATCGGCCTGGGTCTGCTGACCAACCCGGGCGAGGGCACCAACCTGAAGACCGAGGGCCTCAAGGCGCTCGACTCCAAGGGCACCTGGATCGACTTCCTGACCGGGATCTTCCCGACCAACATCGTCGACTCCTTCACCAAGGTGAACGTGCTCCAGATCGTCTTCCTGGCGGTCGTGGTCGGCGCGGCGATCCTCAAGCTCGGCGCCAAGGCCGAGCCGGTCCTCAAGCTCAGCGAGTCCGTGCTGGAGCTGACCCAGACCGCGCTGTGGTGGGTCATCCGGCTCTCCCCGCTCGGCACCCTCGGCCTGATCGGCAAGTCCGTCGCCAAGTACGGCTGGGACCTGCTGAAGCCCTTCGCCACGCTGACCCTGGACATCTACCTCGGCTGCGCACTGGTGCTGTTCGTCGTCTACTCGCTGGTGCTGCGCTTCGCCGCCGGGCTCAACCCGCTGCACTTCTTCAAGGGCGCCTGGCCCGCGATCCAGCTGGCCTTCGTCTCCCGCTCCTCGGTCGGCACCCTGCCGGTCACCCGCCGCGTCACCGAGCGCCTCGGCGTCCCGAGCGAGTACGCGTCCTTCTCCGTGCCGTTCGGCGCCACCACCAAGATGGACGGCTGCGCCTCGATCTACCCGGCCGTCGCCGCGATCTTCGTCGCCCAGGTCTTCAACATCGAGCTGGGCATCAAGGACTACATCCTGATCGCCTTCGTCTCGGTGGTCGGCTCGGCCGCCACCGCGGGCCTCACCGGCGCGATCATCATGCTGACGCTGACCCTGTCCACGCTGGGCCTGCCGCTGGAGGGCGTCGGCCTGCTGCTCGCCATCGACCCGATCCTGGACATGATGCGCACCGCGACCAACGTCGCCGGCCAGGTCGTCGTGCCGATCGTGGTCGCCGCCCGGGAGAAGATCCTGGACGTCGCCGCGTACAACAACCCGTCCGGGGACCTGTACGACGAGGCCCCGGAGCCGGCCGTCGCCGCCGGCCAGGGCGGCGCGACCCCGGTCGCGGCCTGACGCGGAGGCAGAACGTGCGGTCGAACGCCAGAGGGGACGTTCGACCGCCATGACGGAAAGGGCCCTCTCCCGGTGACGGGAGAGGGCCCTTTCCGCATTCCTTCGCTCCGTGCCCGAACTTCCGCCCCGGGACGGGCTTTCGAAAAGGCAGGGGGCCCGCCGACCGGCGGGCCCCCTTGGGTACTGCTCTTGTGCTCATGGTGGCGGCTGTCGGGAGCCGCCGGCGGACCCGTACGGGTCCCGAGCGATCAGAACATCAGAGGATGGTCAGACAGCGGTGACGTTCTCCGCCTGCGGGCCCTTCGGGCCCTGGGTGACGTCGAAGGTGACCGTCTGGTTCTCCTCCAGCGAACGGAAGCCGTTCGCGTTGATGGCGGAGTAGTGAACGAAGACGTCGGGGCCGCCGCCATCCTGGGCGATGAAGCCGAAGCCCTTCTCAGCGTTGAACCACTTGACGGTTCCCTGAGCCATGCCGTTCTCCTTGCGATGCGTGTCGGGGGCCACACCGTGTGACACCCGGTCCGCTGCGCTGATCGCCCTGCCTCCGGACGTGTCCGAAATTTTTCGATATTGCTGAAAAACTACAAAAAGCCTGCGGTTACATGCTCCGCAGGCTTCAAGTACTGCAAGGGGAATCAAACTGCAACTGAGGGCAACGCTAGCATGCGGCCGCTGTGACGACCAGAGGTCACTTGAGGCGTGGAAGGCGCGTGTCGTAAGGGCCGGAGCGGGCGTTGAAAGGCGCGTCGATGCCGCGTCGACGGGGCGTCGACGGGGCGGGAGGGCGTGTCGGACGGCCGGTGCGAGCCGCCGCGAACAGCAGGCATACGCTGCGGGGAGGCACGAACAGCAAGGGAGCGGCGCAGTGGCAGCACCGGAGGCACGGACACCGGACGCGCGGACGCGGGAGCCCCAGGAGAACACACCGGTCAGGCCCCGGGTCGGCCACATTCAGTTCCTGAACTGCGTACCCCTCTACTGGGGACTCGCCAGGACCGGGAACCTGCTCGATCTGGACCTCACCAAGGACACCCCGGAGAAGCTGAGCGACCAGCTCGTCGACGGCACCCTGGACATCGGCCCGATCACCTGCGTGGAGTACCTGCGCAACGCGGACGACCTGCTGGTCCTGCCGGACATCGCGGTCGGCAGCGACGGCCCGGTGATGTCCTGCCTGATCGTGAGCAAGGTGCCGCTCGCCGACCTCGACGGCCGCCGGGTCGCCCTCGGCTCCACCAGCCGCACCTCCGTACGGCTCGCCCGGCTGCTCCTGGAGGAGCGCGAGGGCGTGCGCCCGGACTACTTCAGCTGCCCGCCGGACCTCAGCGCGATGCTCGCCGAGGCCGACGCCGCCGTCCTGATCGGCGACCCGGCCCTGCGCGCCTACCTGGGGCAGGCCGCCGACCTCGGGCTGACCGTCCACGACCTCGGCGAGATGTGGAAGGAGTGGACCGGCCTGCCCTTCGTCTTCGCGGTCTGGGCGGTGCGGCGCGAGTTCGCCGAGCGCGCCCCGGAACTGACCGCCGCGGTGCACCGGGCCTTCCTGGAGTCCCGCGACCTGTCGCTGGTGGAGGCCGGCAAGGTCGCCGAACAGGCCGCCCGCTGGGAGGCCTTCGGGGCGGACGTGCTGGAGCGGTACTTCAGCGAGGCGCTCGACTTCTCGCTCGGCGAGCGGCAGCTGGCCGGCGTCACGGAGTTCGCCCAGCGGGTCGCGCACGACAGCGGGTTCGCCTCCGACGTCGCGGTGCGGCTGCTGGAGCCGGCGGCGTTGCCGCTGGGGATGCAGCAGGGGATGTAGGGAGAGGTAGGGGAGGTAGGGGACGTAGGGGCGCCGTCCGGCTGCGGGTTCCCGCACCTGTTCGCGGGCCCGCGTCCGTCTTCGTACGACCGGCGCCGCCGCGCGGGCGGAAGGGTGAAGACAGGCCCGAGGGCCGGGCGGAGCACCGCCCGGCCCGGTACGGTCTGCACCCGAGGCGCGTCCGATGGGCGGTCGGCGGAGCGCGCGTGCGAGGGCGAGGGGAGCGTGCGGGATGCGGGCACTGGGGTCGGACGATCCGCGCCAGGTGGGCGGCTACCGGCTGCTGCGGCGGCTCGGCTCGGGCGGAATGGGCCGGGTCTACCTCGGCCGGACGGCCGGCGGGCGCACCGTCGCCGTCAAGGTGGTGCGGTCGGAGCTCACGGACGACGCCGAGTTCCGCGCCCGCTTCCGGCAGGAGGTCGCCGCCGCCCGGCGGGTCGGCGGCGCCTGGACCGCGCCCGTGCTGGACGCCGACACCGAGGGCGCACGCCCCTGGGTCGCCACCGGCTACGTGGCGGGCCCCGCGCTCGGCGACGCCGTCCGGACGTACGGGCCGCTGCCCGAGCCGGCCGTGCGCTCGCTCGGCGTCGGGCTCGCCGAGGCCCTGGTCCACGTCCACGGACTCGGCCTGGTGCACCGGGACGTCAAACCGTCCAACGTGCTGCTCACCCTGGACGGACCGCGGCTGATCGACTTCGGGATCGCCCGGGCCCTCGACGCCGCGGGCGGCCTCACCCGTTCCGGTTACGTGGTCGGGTCGCCCGGCTTCATGTCACCCGAGCAGGCGAACGGGCAGGCGGTCGGGCCGGCCGGGGACGTCTTCTCGCTCGGCGCCGTCCTCGCCTTCGCCGCCACCGGCGTCCACCCCTTCGGCGAAGGGGTCAGCGCGGCCGTGCTGCTCTACCGGGTGCTGCACGAGGAGCCGGACGTGGCCGGGCTGCCCGAGCCGCTGCGCGGGATCGTCCTCGGCTGCCTGGCCAAGGACCCGGCCGCCCGGCCCAACCCGCGGCAGCTGCGCGCCCGGCTGGACCCGGACGGCACGGCCGCCGCCCGGCTGGCCCAGGGCGGCTGGCTGCCGGGGGAACTGGCGGCGGGGGTGGGACGCAGCGCGGTGGAACTGCTGGACCTGGACCTGGACCTGGACGGGGAGCCGGGGGAAGCGGGGAAAGCGGGGGAAGCGGTTCCGGGCGGGGTGGGCGCGGACGCGGGTGCCTCCGGTGACTCCGGGGCCTCGGCCGAGGCGGTGCGGACACCGACCTTCGTGTCCGCGGGCGGGCCGCAGGGTACGGGGGAGCACCCGCCGTTGAGCGGGGCCGTCCGGGACGGGACCGCGCAGGGGGCGCGGCCGCGGCGGGCCCGGAACGCGGCGGCGGTCGCGGCGGTGCTCGTGCTGCTCGGGGGCGGCGGGTACGGGCTGTACGGGTGGCTGCACCGGGCCGAACCGGCGGTGTCGGGCCCCACGGCGGCGCCGCTGCCGGAGGCGTCCGCCGACCCGGGCCGGGCCGTCCCGCCGGGCGGCGCCGGCACCTCCGGGTCCACCTCGGCCTCCGGCGCTCCGGGAAGCGCGACGGTGTCCGCCCCGGGTGCGGTGCCGCCCGGGACGGGCGGGCCGAGCGTGGTGCCAGCCGCCTTCCTGGGCACCTGGAGCGGGGACATGGTCACCGACAAGGGGCTGCCCGGCGGGACCACCACGCTCACCGTCCGTCCGGCGGCGATCGGCCAGGAGAGCACCACCAGCCGCAACGCCGTCTCCGGGCTGCTCTCGATCAGCTGCGAGGGCGCCTGGACCCTCAAGTCGGCCTCCGCCACCAAGCTGGTGTTCCAGTCCCGACTGGTCCGCTCCTCGATCCCCGGCGCCTGCACCGGCGGCTCCAACGCGGAGACGCTCACCCTGCAGTCCGACGGGACGATCCGTTTCGCCTCCGCCGACCCGCCGGCCGGGAACCCGGCCGGCACGATGCGCAGGGCCGACGGGGCTGGCGTGGCCGGCGGGGCCGACGGCTGAGGGATGCGGCGGGGACCGGCCGGGGCGTGGTCCGGGCGTGGTCCCGGCGTGTTCCGGGCGTGGTCCGGTCGCGGTACAGGGGTGGCCCGTGCGCGGCCCGGGGCGGCCCGAGCGCAGTTCAGCGGGCTGACGCGGGCGGCGGAATGTGCTGGCGTAGGCTGGTTCGGCCGTACCCGAGTAGCACTTGAGAGAGAGAAGGCCGCCAGGTGACCGAGCTCGCAGCGACCACCCTCGATGCGTCCAGCACCGACCTGAAGGCCGTGCTCGACCGCGCCACCGCCGGTGACCGGATCACCCCGGAGGAGGCGCTGGAGCTCTACCGCTCGGCGCCGCTGCACGCGCTCGGCTCCGCCGCCGACGCGGTGCGCCGCCGTCGCTACGCGGGTACCGAGCACATCGCGACGTACATCATCGAGCGCAACATCAACTACACCAACGTCTGCGTGACGGCGTGCAAGTTCTGCGCCTTCTACGTGCCGCCGAAGAGCGACAAGGGCTGGTCCCGCGAGCTCGACGAGATCCTGCGCCGCTGCGCCGAGACGGTCGAGCTCGGCGGCACCCAGATCATGTTCCAGGGCGGCCACCACCCGGACTACGGCGTGGAGTACTACGAGCGGGCGTTCTCGGCGATCAAGGCCGACTTCCCGCAGCTGGTGATCCACTCGCTCGGCGCCTCCGAGGTCGAGCACATGGCGCGGATCTCGGGCGTCTCCGTCGAGGAGGCCATCACCCGGATCCACAAGGCCGGCCTGGACTCCTTCGCCGGCGCCGGCGCCGAGCTGCTGCCGGAGCGGCCGCGCAAGGCGATCGCCCCGCTGAAGGAGTCCGGCGAGCGCTGGCTGGAGATCATGGAGATCGCCCACGGCCTCGGCGTGGAGTCCACCTCCACTATGCTGATGGGCACCGGCGAGACCAACGCCGAGCGGATCGAGCACCTGCGGATGATCCGCGACGTGCAGGACCGCACCGGCGGCTTCCGGGCCTTCATCCCGTACACCTACCAGCCGCAGAACAACCACCTGAAGGGCTCGACCCAGGCCACCGTCTTCGAGTACCTGCGGATGATCGCGATCGCCCGCCTGTTCCTCGACAACGTCGCCCACATCCAGGGCTCCTGGCTCACCACCGGCAAGGAGGCCGGCCAGCTGTCGCTGCACTACGGTGCGGACGACCTCGGGTCCGTCATGCTGGAGGAGAACGTCGTCTCGGCGGCGGGTGCCAAGCACCGCTCCAACCTCACCGAGCTGATCCACCTCATCCGGGCCGCCGACCGCGTCCCGGCGCAGCGCTCGACCACCTACGAGCACCTGCGGGTGCTGGACGACCCGGCCAACGACCCGGTCGACCCGCGCGTCGCCTCGCACATCGCCTCCACGGCGATCGAGGGCGGCACCGCGCACCCCGAGCTGAAGATCCTGGACAGCTGAGTCCCCTTCTTCTCCTCTCCTCCTGGCCCCTCCTCCTGGCCCTTCCCGTGCCGGTGTCATTGATGTCGGTGTCCCTGGTGCCGTTGCCGTTGCCGTTGCCGTTGCCGTTGCCGTTTCCGCTGGCGTTGGCGTTGCCGCCGGCGTTGCTGTCGAAGTCGAAGGCGCTGTTGTGCTGACTCTGCACCGGGCGGCGTTCGTGCTGCCCGACCCGGCCGACCCCACTGCCCCGTCCATCGCCGACGGGGCGGTGGTGGTGCGTGGCGAGCTGGTGGAGGCGGTCGGGCCGTACGGGGAGCTGGCGGCCGCCCACCCGGGCGCGCGGGTGCGGGACTGGGGCGCGGCCGTGCTCACCCCCGGGCTGCGCAATCCGTACGGACACCGGCTGCTGGAACGGGCGTACCACCCCGATCCCCGGGAGGAGGTCGGCGTCGAGCCGGTGGCGGACGGGCTGGCCGGGTCCACGGACGAGGCGCGGTGCGGGGCCAGCGCACGGCGGGGGCTCCAGCGGATGCTCGGGTACGGGGTGACGGCGGTGGCCGGGCCCTTCGAGCGGGCCTCGGTGCGGACGGCGGTGGCGCGGTCGGGGGTCGTGGGACTGCCCGGGTCGTCCGCTTCCGCCGGTTCTGCTGCCTCTACTGGTCCGGCCGGTTCGTCAGGAGGGCCGGGCGGCGAGGGCGCGGGGCCGCTGGACCCGCTGGCCGTCCTGCCGCTCGCGGAGGCCGTGTACGGGCGGGTGGCGGCCGGGCGGCGGGCGGACTTCGCGGTGTTCGCGGTCGCAGGGGGCGGGATCGGGGGCGGGGGCGCGGAAGCCGTGTCGGGCGCGGACGTGGACGCTGGTACGGGTGCGGGCGCCGCGGCGGGCGCGGAGCCGGCGGCGGGTGGGTGCCTGGCCACGGTGCTGGGCGGGCGGTTGGTGTACCGCCGACGGTGAGACGGTCGTCACGGCGGGTGTGACGTACTCGTCAGTAGCCGGATTTCCTTGTGGCGGACGGGACTTCCTTCGTGTGCACCCGAACTCCGGTGCCGGTGCCGGAGAGTGATTGTCCCTTCATCGTGACCTGAGGGCCCGCCAGCGGATACGATCCCGGACAGCTCACTCCGTACCCTCACCACACCACTGCCCGCGCCCGCGGGCGGCGGGGCCGTGTCCCCGGCCCCGAAGGCAAGCCAGGACAGGAACCATGCAAACCGCGACCGTTCCCCCGCCGCGCACCCCGCGGATGGGCCGTGGTTGGTACCTCGCCGCCGTGCTCAGCGCCGTGCTGGCCGTCGGCATGTGCCTGCTCGGTTGGCGCCAGGCCGACCAGGCCGACCGGATCGAGGCGCACCCGGTGAGAGTCGAGGGGGTCGTCACCCAGCTCCCGACCGGCGGCGGCACCTACAGCGCCGTCAGCTACCGGGCCGGCGGGGAGCCGCACACCGCGGCCGCGCTGCCGCTCTCGGACAGCGCCAAGCTCGGCGACAGGATCTGCCTGGAGCACGCCGCCGACGACCCGGGCGCGGTGCGGATCTGCGGCGACACCTACCCGCAGCCCGTCGGCGTGGGCCTGGCCCGGTTCAGCGTGCCGGTGGCCGTCGTGCTCTTCGTCATCTGCGTGCTGCGCATCCGACGGCATCACAAGGCCCTCGCGCTCCGCGGCGGGCAGGGGAAGCTGGCCGCCAACCTCGCACTGGCGACGGGGGCGCTGGCGGACGGGATGCCCGCGATAACGCACGGCAAGCGGTCGCGTCGGCGGCGCCGCGCGGGCGGGCGGCGCGCTCAGCACTGACCGGCCGTGCCCGGTACGGGTGGGACGCGCCCGGTACGGGTGGGCGGCTGCTCGACGTCGGGCGCGGGCCGGGTCCGACCTTGGGCCCGGCGTTCGGCCCCGGGCCCGCGGCCCCGGGCCCGCGGGCGCGGGCCGGGGTTCGGCCGGGTTCGGCTCCGGGTCGGCGTGCCCCGTTGGTCGGGGCGTCCGTGCGAGGGTGAACAATGGGGGCGTGACCCGAGCCTCTCTGGACAAGCAGCCGCACGAAGTCGCCGCCATGTTCGACGACGTCGCGGCCAAGTACGACCGCACCAACGACGTGCTCTCCCTCGGCCAGGCCCGTGCCTGGCGCCGGGCGGTGGCCGAGACGGTGGCCGCCGGGCCGGGGGACCTCGTGCTCGACCTCGGGGCCGGCACCGGCACCTCCTCGCTGCCCTTCGCCGAGGCCGGGGCCGAGGTCGTCCCGTGCGACTTCTCGGTCGGCATGCTCGCCGAGGGCAAGCGCCGCCACCCCGAGCTGGCGCTCACCGCCGGCGACGCCACCCGGCTGCCGTTCGCGGACGACACCTTCGACTCGGTGACGATCTCCTTCGCGCTGCGCAACGTCCAGGACACCGACGCGGGGCTGCGCGAGATGCTGCGGGTCACCAAGCCCGGCGGCAAGCTGGTGATCTGCGAGTTCTCCACCCCGACCTGGACGCCGTTCCGGACGGTCTACACCGAGTACCTGATGCGCGCGCTGCCGCCGGTGGCCACCGCCGTCAGCAGCAACCCGGACGCGTACGTCTACCTCGCCGAGTCCATCCGGGCCTGGCCGGACCAGCCCGGGCTGGCCACCAGGCTCCAGGACAACGGCTGGTCGAAGGTCGCCTGGCGGAACCTGACCGGCGGGATCGTCGCGCTGCACCGGGCCTACAAGATCGCGTAGCCGGGCTCGGCTGATCCGGCCCCGACCGATCCGGCCCCGACCGATCCGGGCGCGGGCCCCGGGCCCGGGTGTCACGGCTCCGGGTGCCGCGGCTCGATCGGTGCGGCTCGATCGGTGCGGCTCGGGACCGCGGCTCGGGTCCGGCGGTCGGGGGCGGGGGCGCATCCGGTGACGTGAGCGGAACTAGACTGCCGGAGACAGAGCCGCCGTCCCCCAGCCGCAGTTCCAGGAGTGTGTCCACGTGTCCGAGACCGCAGCCGATCTGACGAAGCCGGACAGCCCCGTGGAGAGCACGGCCGACGTCATCGTGGTCGGCGCGGGCCCGGCCGGCTCCACCACCGCGTACTACCTGGCCCAGGCCGGGCTGGACGTGCTGCTGCTGGAGAAGACCGCCTTCCCGCGCGAGAAGGTGTGCGGCGACGGCCTGACCCCGCGTGCCACCAAGCAGCTGGTGGACATGGGCATCGACGTCTCCACCGAGAACGGCTGGTTGCACAACAAGGGCCTGCGCATCATCGGCGGCGGTGTCCGGCTGGAGCTGGACTGGCCCGAGCTGTCCTCCTTCCCCGACTACGGCCTGGTGCGCAAGCGCGCCGACTTCGACGAGCTGCTCGCCCGTCAGGCCGAGAAGGCCGGCGCGCGGCTCTACGAGCGCTGCAACGTCAGCGGGCCGGTCCTGGACGAGCGCACCGGCCGGATCGTCGGCGTCACCGCCAAGCTCGGCGACGAGAAGCGGCCGGTCACCTTCCGGGCCCCGCTGGTGGTCGCCGCCGACGGCAACTCCACCCGCCTCTCCCTCGCCATGGGTCTGCACCGGCGCGAGGACCGCCCGATGGGCGTCGCCTACCGCACCTACTTCACCTCGCCGCGCCACGACGACGACTACCTGGAGTCCTGGCTGGAGCTGTGGGACACCCGCGGCAGCGAGCGCAAGCTGCTGCCCGGGTACGGCTGGGTCTTCGGCATGGGCGACGGCACCTCCAACGTCGGCCTCGGCATCCTCAACTCCTCGCCGGCCTTCGGCGAGCTGGACTGGCGCGAGGTGCTCAAGGCCTGGTGCGCCGGCATGCCGGAGGAGTGGGGCTACACCCCCGAGAACATGACCGAGCCGATCCGCGGCGCCGCACTGCCGATGGCCTTCAACCGGCAGCCGCACTACACCCGCGGTCTGCTGCTGGTCGGCGACGCGGGCGGCATGGTCAACCCCTTCAACGGCGAGGGCATCGCCTACGCGATGGAATCCGGCCAGATCGCCGCCGGGGTCATCGTGCAGGCCCTCGCCCGGGTCACCGACGGCGGCCGCGAGCGCGCCCTCCAGGCCTACCCGCGCATCCTCAAGGACGTGTACGGCGGCTACTACACGCTGGGCCGCGCCTTCGTGAAGCTCATCGGCAACCCCAAGGTGATGCAGATCGCCACCCAGCGCGGCCTCACCCACCCGATGCTGATGCGCTTCACCCTCAAGCTGCTCGCCAACCTCACCGACCCGCAGGGCGGCGACGCGATGGACCGCGTGATCAACGGCCTCGCCAGGGTCGCGCCGAACGCCTGACCCGGATCGGGTGCCCGACCCGGCCGGGCGCCTGGTCGTGTCCGGTGCCGGGTTCGGCCGGGCGCCCGGTCCCGTTCGGCGCCCGGTCCGGTCGGGTGTCTGGCCCGTCCGGGCCAGGAGGAGGCCTGACCCGAGGGGACGGCGTGCCTCTGACGGGGGCGTCGCCTATGCCTCGTCGACCGCCGGGGGTTCCTCCGGCGCCCGCCGGGAGGCGGTGGAGCGCTGTTCGACGTAGGAGAGGCGCTCGGCGAAGACCCGGGCCGCGTCGGGGGTGAGGGTCCTCAGGGCGACGAGGGCGGAGAAGACGACGTCGCAGAGCTCGTGCTGGACGTCCTCCCAGGTGTGGGTGACTCCCTTGCGCGGGTTCTGGCCGGTGGCACCGACCACCGCCGCACCGACCTCGCCGATCTCCTCGGAGAGCTTGAGGATCCGCAGCAGTCGTTCCTCCTGGGGCGACTGCGTGCTCTGCTCGTCAAGCCATGCGACCAGGTGGTCGACGCTCTCCCAGATCCGGCTGTCCATGCGGTGCTGCTCCTGCTCCCGTTGCGGTGTCGTTGGTGCTGCCACCGTACGGGAGTGGGGAGCGGGGGACGGCGGGTGGCGGGCCGGGGCTGTCCGGCCCGCCCGGTCAGCGGGCGCTGATCTTCACGTTGCGGATGTTCACCGGGAGCGTGGGGAAGCCGTCGCCCGGGTTGTTCTGGTCGTCCTCGCCGCCGGCGGCGATCTTCTGGAGCACGTCCAGTCCGGCGGTGATCCGGCCGAAGGGCGTGTAGGCGGGGGAGAGCTTGGTGTCCTTCCAGACGAAGAAGAACTGGCTGCCGTTGGTGTTCGGGCCGGCGTTGGCCATGGCCACGGTTCCGGCCGGGTAGGTGGCGCCGGTCAGGTTCTCGTCCGGGAAGGAGTAGCCCGGACCGCCGCTGCCCGTGCCGGTCGGGTCGCCGCACTGGAGGACGTAGATCCGCTGGGTGGTGAGGCGGTGGCAGTGGCTGCGGTCGAAGTAGTCGTGCTCGGCGAGGAACCGGAACGAGAAGGTGGTGCAGGGCGCCTTGTCGGTCAGCGCCTCGAAGGTGATCTGGCCCTGGCTGGTCCGCAGTGTCGCGCGGTAGGGCTTCGCCGCCTTCTTGGCGTCGAACACCGGGATGCCCTTGAAGTTGTCGGCCGGGACGGCCGGTGTGTAGGTGCAGCCGGCGGTGGGGGTGCCGGCCGCGGGGGCGTCCGCGACGGCGGTGCCGGTGCTCGCCACGAGCGGGAGGACGGTGGCGGCGGCGACCAGCGCCCAGTGCGTGCGCTTCACGTGACGGACCTTCCGGGGAGTGGTGGACGGCGGGGTTGTCATGGGTGCATCATCCACGGCCGGATGGGGATGCGGTAGGGGTTGGGGCGGCCGTGGCTCCTCGGGCGGCAGTGGTGTGATGGTTTGTCAGTTCCGTTCCGTGGTGGTCGTGGTGGTCGCGGTGGTGGTGAAGAGCCCTGCGCGCGCGGCCAGGGCCGCGGTGTCGGCGGCCCGCTCGGCGGTGCGGGCGTCCAGGGGCTCGCCGGAGACGAACAGGCGGTAGTAGAGCGGTGCGGTGGCGGCCCGGACCACCTCGGCGCCGTCCGTCCCCGTGGGGAGCTCGCCCCGGGCGACGGCCCGTTCGACCACCTCGGCGGCTTGGCGGTGCCGGGCCGCGAAGAAGGCGCGGAGGGCGGCCGCGCCGGCGTCCGAGCGCTGGGCGGCGGAGATCAGCGCTATCGGTGTGGGGCCGAGCTCCGGGTCGGTGAAGACGCTGAACACCTCCTGGGTGATCCGGTGGAGGTCCTGCTGGAGGTCTCCGGTGTCGGGCAGGGGCCAGGGCTGGTCGGCGGAGGCGGTCAGGGCGTCGGCGACCAGGCCGTCCACTCCGCCCCAGCGTCGGTAGAGGGTCGCCTTGTGGGCGCCGGAGCGGGTGGCGACCGCCTCGACGGTGAGGCCGTCGTACCCCTTCTCGGTGACTTCGGCGAGCGTCGCGGCGACCACCTCCGCCCGGACCCGGGCGCTGCGGCCGCCCGGGCGCGGGGTGGGGGTGCGGGGTTCCGGCGCGGGGTGGGTGGCCTCAGTCAAAGTCGACTCCGGTCGCGTCAGGGATTGCTGTGGCGTGACGGTCGCGCCGTGCTCATCGTAATGCGACTCAAGTTGCATTACGAGCAGAGCCTGCCCGCCCGCCGCGGCCACCTGCTCGTCGCCCGACCCATCGGTGCCCGCGCGGGGCATTGATCATCGGCGGCCCGGTGCGCGAGGATGGCGCACCTTTGCTCCACGCTCCACCTCGTCCACCGCCGGGCTCTCCGCCCGGCTTTTGGGTCCGTCCGACGCCGTACGGTACTCGCGCCCGCCGGTTCCGTCCGTTCGGAGGGATCTTTCGCATGTCAGCCTCCTTGTCCGACCTGCCCGAGGGTTCGTCCTCGTCGGTCCTTCGTGATCTTCCGGTCCTGCTCGTGGCCGTGGTGTGGGGATCGAGCTTCCTCGCTGTCCAGCGCGTGGCCGAGCCCGGGACGGTCGTGGCGATGCTCGTGCTGCGGTTCGGGCTGGTGCTGCCGCTGCTCGGGATGGTCGCCTGGCGCGCCCTGCGGAGGCTGAGCCGTGCCGAGTGGCTCGGCGGTGCCGCACTGGGGCTGGTGCTCAGCGGGATCTTCCTGCTGGAGACCTACGGAGCCGTGCACACCTCCGCGACCAACGCCGGACTGATCATCAGCCTCGCCATGGTGCTCACCCCGCTCGGCGAGAGCGCCCTCGGCCGGACCGCACCACCGAAGGCCTTCCTCGCGGCCGCCGGGCTGGCCGTCCTCGGTGTCGCCCTGCTCACCGGCGACGGCGGGCTGCGCCCTCCGACGCTCGGAGATCTGCTGGTGCTGGGCGCCGCCCTCGTCCGCTCGGCGTACGTCCTCGCGATGGCCCGCACCCGAGCCGTCCGCGACACCGACATGCTCGCCGTCACCTGGGTCCAACTCGCCGTGGCCACCGGCGTGTTCTCCGTCGTCGCGCTGTCGGTCGGTCCTGCGCCGTGGACGGTCGCCCGTTCGTACGGAGCCGGCCAGTGGGCCTGGCTGCTGCATCTGTCCTTGTTCTGCACTCTGTTCGCCTTCTTCGTCCAGATGTGGGCCGTGCGGGCCACGTCGCCCTCGCGGGTGAGCCTGTTGCTCGGCACCGAGCCGTTGTGGGCCGCCGTCTTCGGGATCACCCTGGCCGGGAACCGGATGGGCCCGCTCGCCCTGCTCGGCGGAGCCCTGGTGCTGGTCGCGACGGAGTGGGGTCGGCGCACGGCCCCCGCGCCGGCCCCGATCCGGAACGAGGACGAGGGCGAGGGCGCGAGCGGGAGGGATGCGGCAGGGCCGAGCGCGGAGCCGGCCCAGGTGTGACCGGCCGCCCTCGTCACCGGTGCCGCCACAGAGTCCGGCGGGCGTAGTCGAGGGTGACCGCACCGAGCAGCGGGCCCCAGGCGACCAGGGGCAGGTAGGCGAGCGTCATCACCACGCCGGCGAGACCGCGCGGAGAATCCGGTTCGGCCAGGTTGCGGGCCCAGCCGCCGAGGAGCGCGGTCGTACCGAGGGAGGTGAGGATCACCGAGCCCAGCAACGCCGGGACGATCGCGGCGAGTGGCCGGACCCGACGGCCGCCCAGCAGCGGTATCCACCGGGGCGCCACCAGCCCCCAGGGCCGGACCAGGCCCAGGGTCAGGAAGGCCAGCGACTCGGCCAGGGCGCTCAGCGCCACGCAGTAGAGCGTGCCCCAGCCCGGTTGGTGCTCGGCGTACGCGGCGAGCGTCGCGCCGCTGAAGCCGACCGGGACGCCGAAGCCGAAGGCGATCCGCCACAGCCCCGAGGGGACGGTGGTCAGGACGGCGGCCTTGGCGGCGAGCCGGGCCCAGCGCGGTGCGGGCGGGACGTCCGGGGCGGCCGCCGCGGCCCGGTGGGTGGTGCCGCGGGCGTTGATCACGAGCTTCGACATGGTGGTGGACTCCCTTCGGCTCCGGCCTCCGTGGCCGGTGCGACGACTCAAGACTGGAGCCCCGCCAGGGGTTGGCGGCAGATGCCGATCGGGCTGTTCCTCCTGCTCAACCCGCCTTTGAAATATGCCGATCGGCACAGGCGCGACGCATGGGCGGCGTCGTAATGTGACGGCAGTCGAGGAGTCGAGGGAGGTGGTGACGATGACTCAGATCCTTTCCGGGGTCGTCCTGGTCCTGGCGCCGATCGCCTGGCCGGTGCGGCGGCGGTACGGGGCGGCGGCCGTGACCATGGCGCTCGGGGCGGCATCGGTCGCGGTCACGGTCGCCGTCTGGTTCCTCGGCCGCTGGGTGGAGGGGCAGCGCTGGGCCGGGCTGCTGGGCCTGGTGGAGCTGGCCGTTCTGCTGCTGTCGGTGGTCGTCGGCCTGCGCGCCGAGGACGGCCCGTGGTGTGCGGCGGCCGCCTGGACGGCCTGCGGAGCGGTCGCCCTCTGGCCGTCCCGGTTCGTGTTCATCGAGGGGCCCGCGGACACGCTCACGCTCTTCGGGTTCGGATCGATGCTCTCCCTGCCGGCCGTGCTGATCGGGCTCTACCTGCGGGGCCTGGACGAGGTGCGCAACAAGGCGGTGGCCGAGGCCAGGCGGGCGCAGCGGCTGGAGCTGGCCCACGACCTGCACGACTTCGTGGCGCACGATGTCAGCGGCATGGTCGCCCAGGCCCAGGCGGGGGCCTACCTGGCCGGGATCGATCCGGCCCGGGCGGCGGAGATGTTCCAGCGAATAGAGCAGGCCGGGCAGCGGGCGCTGGCCTCGCTGGACCGGACGGTACAGCTGCTGCGCAGCGAGGAGGGCGGAGGTCGTGGTCCGCAGCCCGGACTCGCCGAACTCGCCGAGGTGGCCGAGCGGTTCACCGCGACGGGTGGAGCCGAGGTCCGTCTGGAGCTGCCGGAGGAGCCGGTGCCGCGCGAGGTGGAGGGCACCGTCCACCGGATCGTGGTCGAGTCCCTGACCAATGTCCGGCGGCATGCTCCGGCCGCGCGGGAGATCGAGATCCGGGCCCGCCGCAGCGGCGGAGGGCTGGAACTGACGGTGACCAACGACGGTCGGGCGCCGGGTCCGGCAGGGCGGCCGCGCCGGGGCGGCGGCAGCGGCCTGCCGGGCTTGGCGGCCCGGGTCGAGGCCCTCGGAGGTTCGCTGGAAGCCGGCCCGCACGAGCGGGAGGCCTGGCGGGTGACGGCGGTGCTGCCACTGGAGGCGGCCGGTGCGGGGCCGACGGGTGCGTAGGAGCCGAGGCGGGACGGGGAGCGGGGAGGTACGGAGATGGGCAGCGGCACAGGGCCGATTCGGATCCTGATCGCGGACGACCAGGCGGATGTGCGCAGTGCGTTCCGGATGATCCTGGACGTTCAGCCGGACATGGTGGTGGTGGCGGAGGCGGCAGACGGTGCCGCTGCGGTGCAGGAGGCCAGGAGGCTGCGGCCGGACGTGGTGCTCGCGGACATCCGGATGCCGAAGCTCGACGGTCTGGAGGTCACACGGCAGTTGGCCGACCAGTGCAAGGTGATCGTGGTGACCACCTTCGACCTGGACGAGTACGTGCACACGGCACTGCGGCACGGGGCGGCCGGATTCCTGCTGAAGCGGTCGGGGCCGGTGCTGCTGATCGAGGCGGTCCGGGCGGCGATGGCGGGGGACGCGTTGATCAGCCCGCAGATCACCGTCCGGCTCCTGCGGCACATGGCACTCCCGGGTGCGGAGCCGGTGCCCGGGCGAGGCGGCGCCAAGGCGGCTTCGGCGGCTCCGCAGTCGACAGCCGGCCCGACGGAGGAACTGACCACGAGGGAAAGGGAGATCGCCGAGCTGGTGGCAGACGGCGCGACCAACGCCGAGATCGGCGCGGGGCTGTTCATCTCGCCGGGGACGGTGAAGAACCACCTCGCCAATATCCAGCGCAAGATCGGAGCCCGTAACCGGGTGGGCATCGCGGCCTGGATCTGGGAGCAGGCGGCCGGCCGCCAGTAGCCGGCCCCAGCCCGGGGCGAGGGCCCGGAGGCGAGGGCCCGGGGCCGTCCGCACCCCGCCTGCCCAACGCCCCGCCCGCCCCGCCCCGCCCGCCCCACCCTGCCCTGCGCGCCCCACCCCGTCCTGCGGGCCTCCCCCTGGGCGCCTTCCCTTGCGCGTCTCCACCGGGCACCCCCGCCTGCGCGCCCCGGCCCGTTCGAAATGCCTGTCCGAGGCGGCACCGAGGCAGCACCGAGGCGTCACCGAGGCGGCACGTGGAGGTGCCCGGTGGAGGAATCGGGCGGCTGGGGGAGCGGCAGGGGAACCCCGTTCAACGACAAGCTCGCGTGCTTGTGAACGAAGGGTCAAGCGAGCGTTCGGACCCCCGCCACCCCTGCGAGTGAGCCTCTATAACACGTCAACATGACGCCTGGAAATTTGCTCAGACCGACGCATAGTTGATATAGGAACACGCCCCTGACCTGCCGCTTCACAAGTAAATGCGACTGCTTGTGATCATTTGACTGCTTTGCGTCGACAAATCTGGGCATGTTCCTATTCGACCCCATTCGAAGGGTGTCGTAGATCACAAAGGTGACCGTGAACTGCGTGTCGCAGATCACAAGCCGACGGGCATAGGATGCGCTCGTTCCAGGCTTTGTGAACTGCCTCACATGAGGTGGATCTCGGGAACTGGAACGCGGGTTCACCTCTGTGTGACCCGCCGGTTCCGATCTGCAGTCAAGGACGACTGGACGGAGGGAGCGGGGGCTATGAATGCCTACGCGCCGATCCTCGTACTCGGTGCCATCGCGGCGGCGTTCGCGGTCGGCTCCGTCGTGATGGCCTCACTCACCGGCCCCAAGCGCTACAACCGGGCCAAGTTGGAGGCGTACGAGTGCGGCATCGAGCCGACACCGCAGCCCGTGGGCGGCGGTCGGTTCCCGATCAAGTACTACCTGACGGCGATGCTCTTCATCGTCTTCGACATCGAGATCGTCTTCCTCTACCCCTGGGCGGTGACCTTCGACGCCCTGGGGATCTTCGGGCTGGTCGAGATGCTCCTGTTCATCGCCACCGTCTTCGTCGCGTACGCCTACGTGTGGCGGCGCGGCGGCCTGGAGTGGGACTGAGCGCGGGGTGGTCCGAGCGCGGGGTGGTGACCCCACCCGTCCGCCGGCTGCGCGCCCGCTTGTGAACGAGCGGACAAGCCAGAACCGGCCCACGTATCAGCGGACTCGAGGGCATTGAGAGGGATCTGATGGGAATCGAGGAGAAGCTGCCGAGCGGCTTTCTGCTCACGACGGTGGAGACGGCCGCCGGCTGGGTGCGCAAGGCGTCACTCTTCCCGGCCACCTTCGGTCTGGCCTGCTGCGCGATCGAGATGATGACCACCGGGGCGGGCCGCTACGACCTGGCCCGGTTCGGCATGGAGGTCTTCCGGGGCTCCCCCCGGCAGGCCGATCTGATGATCGTGGCGGGGCGGGTGAGTCAGAAGATGGCCCCGGTGCTGCGCCAGGTGTACGACCAGATGCCCAACCCCAAGTGGGTCATCTCGATGGGTGTCTGCGCCTCGTCCGGCGGGATGTTCAACAACTACGCGATCGTCCAGGGCGTCGACCACATCGTGCCGGTGGACATCTACCTGCCCGGCTGTCCGCCCCGTCCGGAGATGCTGATGGACGCCATCCTGAAGCTGCACGACAAGATCCAGCACGAGCCGCTGGGCGTGAACAGGCGCCGGGCCGAGGAGCTCGGTGAGGCGCTCGCCCTGAAGGCCACCCCGATCAGCGAGATGCGGGGGCAGCTGCGATGAACGACCAGGTACCCGAGACCCGCCGCGAGCAGCCGGTCCGCGAGATCCCGGTCGAGGTGGTCGGCCGCCGCCAGGGCATGTTCGGTGCCACGGGCAGCGGCGACACCTCCGGCTTCGGCGGTCTGGCCGCCCCGATCGTGCTGCCCGGTCCGAGCGAACGCCCGTACGGCGGCTGGTTCGACGAGGTCGCCGACGAGCTGGAGGGCGCCCTGGAGGAGCAGGGCCTGGACCCGGTCGAGGTGATCGAGAGGACCGTGGTCGACCGCGGCGAGCTCACCTTCCACATCGACCGCGACCACCTGCTGGGGACCGCCCGCATCCTCCGCGACGACCCGGCGCTGCGCTTCGAACTGTGCCTGGGCGTGAGCGGCGTGCACTACCCCGGCGACAAGGGCCGCGAGCTGCACGCGGTCTACCACCTGCGCTCGATCACCCACGGCCGGCTGATCCGGCTGGAGGTCACCGCACCCGACGCCGACCCGCGCATCCCCTCCGTGGTGAGCGTCTACCCGACCAACGACTGGCACGAGCGCGAGGCCTACGACTTCTTCGGCCTGGTCTTCGAGGGCCACCCCGCGCTCACCCGGATCATGATGCCGGACGACTGGCTGGGCCACCCGCAGCGCAAGGACTACCCGCTCGGCGGCATCCCCGTCGAGTACAAGGGCGCCCAGATCCCGGCTCCCGACCAGCGGAGGTCGTACAGCTGATGAACACCCAGCACTTTGGAGAGACCGAGGAAGCGGACGCCCGCGATACCACCGAGGGCCGGGTCTTCACCGTCACCGGCGGTGACTGGGGCGAGGTGGTCGAGGCGGTCGGCCGGGCCGACGACGAGCGCATCATCGTCAACATGGGCCCCCAGCACCCGTCCACCCACGGCGTGCTGCGGCTGATCCTGGAGATCGACGGCGAGACGGTGAAGGAGGCCCGCTGCGGCATCGGCTACCTCCACACCGGCATCGAGAAGAACATGGAGTTCCGCAGCTGGGTCCAGGGCACCACCTTCGTGACCCGCATGGACTACCTGACCCCGCTGTTCAACGAGACCGCCTACTGCCTGGCGGTCGAGAAGCTGCTCGGCATCACCGACGACGTTCCGGACCGCGCCAACGTCATCCGCGTGATGATGATGGAGCTCAACCGGATCGCCTCGCACCTGGTCTGCCTGGCCACCGGCGGCATGGAGATCGGCTCCACCACCCTGATGATCTACGGCTTCCGGGACCGCGAGCTGATCCTGGACGTCTTCGAGCTGGTCACCGGTCTGCGCATGAACCACGCGTACGTGCGCCCCGGCGGCCTCGCCCAGGACCTGCCGCCCGGCGCCGTCGACCAGATCCGCGAGGCGGTCAAGGTCTTCCGCTCCCGGATGCACGAGTACGACAAACTCGCCACCGGCAACCCGGTGTTCAAGGCCCGCCTGGTCGACGTCGGCTTCCTGGACCTGCCCGGCTGTCTGGCCCTCGGCGCCACCGGCCCGATCCTGCGTGCCACCGGCCTGCCGCACGACCTGCGCAAGACCGACCCGTACTGCGGCTACCAGGACTACGACTTCGAGGTCGCGATCGCCGACAGCGCCGACTCCTACGGCCGCTTCCTGATCCGCCTGGAGGAGATGAAGCAGTCGCTGCGGATCGTCGAGCAGTGCCTGGACCGGCTGCGTCCGGGCCCGGTCATGGTGGCCGACAAGAAGATCGCCTGGCCCGCCCAACTGGCCGTCGGCCCGGACGGGCTGGGCAACTCCCTCGACCACATCCGCAAGATCATGGGCACCTCGATGGAGGCCCTGATCCACCACTTCAAGCTGGTCACCGAGGGCTTCCGGGTCCCGGTCGGCCAGGCGTACGTGGCGGTCGAGTCGCCCAAGGGCGAGCTGGGCGTGCACGTGGTCAGCGACGGCGGGACGCGCCCGTACCGGGTCCATTTCCGGGATCCGTCGTTCACCAATCTGCAGACGATGGCGGCGATGTGCGAGGGCGGCCAGGTGGCCGACGTGATCGTCGCGGTGGCCGGGATCGACCCGGTGATGGGAGGCGTGGACCGGTGACCAACGTCGAACTCGGACTGCCGGCACTGCCGGCCGCACCGTACCCCGAGGAGGTGCACGCCAGGCTGGCCGCCGATGCCGCCGAGCTGATCGCCCGCTACCCGCAGCCCCGCTCGGCGCTGCTGCCGCTGCTGCACCTGGTGCAGGCCGAGGAGGGTTTCGTCAGCCCGACCGGGATCCGCTTCTGCGCCGAACAGTTGGACCTCACCAGCGCCGAGGTCACCGCGGTCGCGACCTTCTACACCATGTACCGGCGCCGCCCGGCCGGGAAGTACCACGTCGGGGTCTGCACCAACACGCTGTGCGCGGTGCTCGGCGGCGACCAGATCTTCGCCGAGCTCCAGGAGCACCTGGGTGTCCGCAACAACGAGACCACCGAGGACGGCGAGGTCTCGATCGAGCACATCGAGTGCAACGCGGCCTGCGACTACGCGCCCGTGGTGATGGTCAACTGGGAGTTCTTCGACAACCAGACCCCGGAGAGCGCCCGGCAGCTGGTCGACGACCTGCGCGCCGGCCGTGAGGTCCGGCCCACCCGCGGTGCCCGGCTGTGCGGCTTCAAGGAGACCGCCCGGATCCTGGCCGGCTTCCCGGACGAGCGCCCGGGCGCCAACGACGAGTCCGGTGCCGGCGGCGCGCCGTCCCTGGCCGGTCTGCGGCTGGCCCGCGGCGAGGCGCTGCCCGGCACCGCCGGCACCAAGGTGGTCTCCCCCCGCCCCGCGTCCCCCCGCCACGAGGGCAGCGGTCCGGCGAACAACGGCCAGGCAGGCAACGGCCCGGCGAGCAACCCCCAGGCGAGCAACAGCCAGCCGAGCAACCCCCAGGCGAGCAACCCCCAGACGAACAACGGCCAGGCGGGCAAGGGCCAGGAAGGGAGCGAAGCGTGATGACCTCCGCCGAGCCGGCCGAGAAGCTGCTCACCCCGGTCCTGTCCGACTCCTGGGACGACAGCCGCCCGTGGACGCTCGACACCTACCGCCGCCACCACGGCTACGAGGGCCTCAAGGCGGCCCTCGCCATGCCGCCGGACGACGTGATCGCCCTGGTCAAGGAGGCCGGCCTGCGCGGCCGCGGCGGCGCAGGCTTCCCGACCGGCATGAAGTGGCAGTTCATCCCGCAGAACGACGGCAAGCCGCACTACCTGGTGGTCAACGCGGACGAGTCCGAGCCGGGCACCTGCAAGGACATCCCGCTGCTGTTCGCCAACCCGCACTCGCTGATCGAGGGCATGATCATCGCCTCCTACGCGATCCGCTGCGACCACGCCTTCATCTACCTGCGCGGCGAGGTCGTCCCGGTGCTGCGCCGGCTGCACGCGGCCGTCGCCGAGGCGTACGGGGCCGGGCTGCTGGGCCGGAACATCCTCGGCTCGGGGATCGACCTCGACATCACCGTGCACGCCGGGGCCGGCGCCTACATCTGCGGCGAGGAGACGGCGCTGCTGGACTCGTTGGAGGGCCGCCGCGGCCAGCCAAGGCTGCGGCCCCCGTTCCCGGCGATCGCCGGCCTGTACGCCTGCCCGACGGTGGTCAACAACGTCGAGTCGATCGCCTCGGTGCCGCCGATCCTGTCCCGCGGCAAGGAGTGGTTCAAGGCCCTGGGCACCGAGAAGTCCCCCGGCTTCACGCTCTACTCGCTCTCCGGCCACGTCACCAACCCCGGCCAGTACGAGGCCCCGCTCGGCATCACGCTGCGCCAGCTGCTCGACCTCAGCGGCGGCATCCGCCCCGGGCACCGGCTGAAGTTCTGGACCCCGGGCGGCTCCTCCACCCCGATGTTCACCGACGAGCACCTCGACGTCCCGCTGGACTACGAGGGCGTCGGCGCGGCCGGCTCGATGCTCGGAACCAAGGCGCTCCAGGTCTTCGACGAGACCACCTGCGTGGTGCGGGCCGTCACCCGCTGGACGGAGTTCTACGCCCACGAGTCCTGCGGCAAGTGCACCCCCTGCCGCGAGGGCACCTACTGGCTGGTCCAGCTGCTCCAGCGGATCGAGGCGGGCGAGGGCGTCGACGGGGACCTGGAGAAGCTCCTCGACATCGCCGACAACATCAACGGCAAGTCCTTCTGCGCCCTGGGCGACGGCGCGGCCAGCCCGATCGTCTCCTCGCTCCAGCACTTCCGGGCCGAGTACGAGCAGCACCTGGCCGAGCGCCGCTGCCCGTTCGACCCGGCCGCCTCCACCGTCTGGGCCGACGGCCCCCGCCCCGGCCACCAGTCCGCCACCGAAAGGGAGGTGCACGCGTGACGATCACAGAGCCAACCGCCTCCGAGACCGCGGTCGAACTGGTCACGCTCACCATCGACGGCGTCGAAGTGCGGGTCCCCAAGGGAACGTTGGTGATCAGGGCCGCCGAGACCATCGGCACCCAGATCCCGCGCTTCTGCGACCACCCGCTGCTCGATCCGGCCGGCGCCTGCCGCCAGTGCATCGTCGAGATCGAGGGCCAGCGCAAGCCGGTCGCCTCCTGCACCGTTCCGGTGGCCGAGGGCATGGTGGTGCGCACCCAGCTCAGCTCGCCGGTGGCCGAGAAGGCCCAGCGCGGCGTGATGGAGCTGCTGCTGATCAACCACCCGCTGGACTGCCCGGTCTGCGACAAGGGCGGCGAGTGCCCGCTGCAGAACCAGGCGATGACCAGCGGCGCCGCCGACTCCCGCTTCGAGGGGATGAAGCGCACCTACGAGAAGCCGGTGCCGATCAGCAGCCAGGTGCTGCTGGACCGCGAGCGCTGCGTGCTGTGCGCGCGCTGCACCCGCTTCTCGCAGCAGATCGCCGGGGACCCGTTCATCGACCTGGTGGAGCGCGGGGCACTTCAGCAGGTCGGCACCGGCGAGGGCGACGACTTCGAGTCGTACTTCTCCGGGAACACCATCCAGATCTGCCCGGTCGGCGCGCTGACCTCGGCGGCGTACCGGTTCCGCTCGCGCCCCTTCGACCTGGTCTCCTCGCCGAGCGTGTGCGAGCACTGCGCCTCGGGCTGCGCGCAGCGCACCGACCACCGGCGCGGCAAGGTGCTGCGCCGGCTGGCGGGCGAGGACCCGGCGGTGAACGAGGAGTGGAACTGCGACAAGGGCCGCTTCGCCTTCCGCTACGCCCAGCAGCGGGACCGGCTGACCACCCCGCTGGTGCGGGTGGACGGCGAGCTGGTGCCGGCCTCCTGGCCGGAGGCGCTGGCCCGGGCGGCCGAGGGGCTGCGCGGGGCCCGGACCGGGGTGCTGGCCGGCGGCCGGGTGACGGTCGAGGACGCCTACGCGTACGGGAAGTTCGCGCGGGTGGTGCTCGGCACCAACGACGTGGACTTCCGGGCCCGCCCGCACAGCGGTGAGGAGGCGGACTTCCTGGCCGCGGCGGTGGCCGGGCGGGGCGTCGACGTGAACGGCGCCGGCGTGGCGTACGAGGACCTCGACCGGGCGCCGGCGGTGCTGCTGGCGGGCTTCGAGCCGGAGGAGGAGTCGCCGATCGTCTTCCTGCGGTTGCGCAAGGCGACCAGGGCGACGGGCCTGAAGGTGTTCTCGGTGGCCGCGTTCGGTTCCCGGGGCCTGGCGAAGCTGCGCGGCGCGCTGCTGCCGGCCGCCCCCGGCACCGAGCCGGAGTGGTTCGCGGCGCTGGCGGCGGACGAGCCGCTGAACGACGACGCGGGCCGGGCGGCGGAACTGCTGCGCGCCCCGGGTGCGGTGATCCTGGTGGGCGAGCGGCTGGCCGCCGTCCCGGGCGGGCCGACGGCGGTGCTGCGCCTGGCGCACGCGACCGGCGCCAGGCTCGCCTGGGTGCCGCGCCGGGCCGGTGAGCGCGGGGCCGTGGAGGCGGGTGCGCTGCCGGGCCTGCTGCCCGGCGGCCGTCCGGTGGCCGTCGCGGCGGCCCGGGCGGAGGCGGCCGAGCTGTGGGGCGGGGCCGAGCTGCCGTCCCGGCCGGGCCGGGACACCGACGGGATCCTGGCGGCGGTCGTGGCCGGAGAGCTGGACGCGCTGCTGGTCGGCGGCGTGGACCCGGACGACCTGCCGGACCCCGCGCTGGCCGACGAGGCGCTGGCGGCGGTGCCGTTCCTGGTGTCGCTGGAGCTGCGGCCCTCGGCGGTGACGGCGCGCGCCGACGTGGTGCTGCCGGTGGCCGCGGCGGCGGAGAAGGCCGGCACCTTCCTGGACTGGGAGGGCCGGGTGCGGATGTTCGAGGCCGCGCTCAAGCCGGACCAGCAGATGGGCCGTCACCTCCAGCCGGACCTGCGGGTGCTGAGCATGCTGGCGGACGCGTTGGGCGGGCGGCTGGGACTGCCGGACGTCCGGGCGGCCCGGCTGGAGCTGGACCGCTTCGCCCCCTGGGAGGGCGACCGCACGGCCGACCCGGCGGCCCACCCCGGCCCGCTGCCCCGGCCGGCCGCCGGCCAGGCGGTGCTGGCGGGTTGGCGCCTGCTGCTGGACAACGGCGCGCTGCAGCAGGGGGATCCGCACCTGGCGGGCACCCGGCACCGGGCGGTGGCCCGGATCTCGGCGGAGACGGCCAAGGAGATCGGCGCGGTGGCGGCCGGGGCCCTGCGGCTGACCGGCCCGGCCGGATCGCTGACCCTGCCGCTGGAGGTCACCGACTCGATCCCGGACCGCACGGTCTGGGTCCCGCTCGGCTCCACTCCGGGCGGTGCCCCGCGCGCGCTCGGCACCACCGTCGGCCACCTGGTCACGATCGCCGCGGCCGAGGCGGAGCCCGAGCCCGCGGTCGAGGCCGAGGCCGATCCCGGCCCGACGCCACAGGACGGGGCGGCACAGGACCGGGCGCCACAGGACCGGGCGACACCCGACCGGTCGGCGCAGGACGAGCAGGAACGGGACGAGTCGGCCCAGGCCCAGGCGCAGGCCCAGGCGCGGGCCCAGGCCGGTTCGACCGTGGACGGGACCGCGGGAGAAGGGGAGGACCGATGACACCGCAGCCGTACGAGACGCTCCACTTCTTCGGGCAGGACCCGTGGTGGCTGGTGCTGCTGAAGGCGGTGTTCTGCTTCGCCTTCCTGGTCCTGACGGTGCTGATCGCGATCGTCTGGGAGCGCAAGGTGGTGGCCTGGATGCAGCTGCGCATCGGGCCCAACCGGCACGGCCCGTGGGGCATGCTGCAGTCGCTGGCGGACGGCGTGAAGCTGGCGCTGAAGGAAGACCTGGTGGTCAAGGGCTCGGACAAGGTGGTCTACATCCTGGCCCCGATCGTCTGCGCCATCCCCGCGTTCATGGCCTTCGCGGTGATCCCGTTCGGCCCGGCCGGCAACGAGGTGTCGATCTTCGGCACCCGCACGCCGCTCCAGCTGACGGACTTCCCGGTGGCGTTGCTGTACGTCCTGGCGACGGCCGCGGTGGGCATCTACGGCATCGTGCTGGCGGGCTGGTCCTCGGGTTCGACGTACCCGCTGCTGGGCGGGCTGCGCTCGTCCGCGCAGATGATCAGCTACGAGATCGCGATGGGCCTGTCCTTCGCGGCGGTGTTCATCTACTCGGGTTCGATGTCGACCTCGGAGATCGTGGCGCACCAGCAGCCGACGTGGTTCGCGGCGCTGCTGCCGGTGTCGTTCATCGTCTACATCATCGCGATGGTCGGCGAGACCAACCGGGCGCCGTTCGACCTCCCGGAGGCCGAGGGCGAGCTGGTCGGCGGCTTCAACACCGAGTACTCCTCGCTGAAGTTCGCGATGTTCATGCTGGCCGAGTACGTGAACATGGTGACGGTCTCGGCGGTGGCCTCGACCCTCTTCCTGGGCGGCTGGCGGGCCCCGTGGCCGGTGTCGACGTTCTGGGAGGGCGCCAACCACGGCTGGTGGCCGATGCTGTGGATCACGCTGAAGATCCAGTTGCTGCTGTTCTTCTTCATCTGGCTGCGCGGCACGCTGCCCCGGTTCCGCTACGACCAGTTCATGAAGCTGGGCTGGAAGGTGCTGATCCCGGTCTCGCTGGTGTGGCTGGTGCTGATCGCGAGCGTGCGGGCGCTGCGCAACGAGGGCTACGACTTCGGCGAGGTGGTGCTGTACGTGGGCGCGCCGGTCGGCGTGATCCTGCTGCTGGCGCTGCTGCGGGACTTCCTGAGGAAGCAGCCCGAACCCGAGGTCACCCCGCCCAAGGCCGATTTCGACCCGATGGCCGGCGGCTATCCGGTCCCGCCGCTGCCCGGCCAGGTGCTCCCGCCGGTGCCGCGCCGGCGCAGCCGCGCCCCGAAGCAACTCCAGGACGCCCTCAACGGGGCCGACCATTCCGAAGGGAGCTGAACCGAGATGTCCGACCAGTCCGATCGTACGGGCCGCCCCGAACGGGCCGACCGTCCGTCGATCCTCGGCCCGGCCGCCGGCTTCGGCGTGACCTTCAAGGCCATGTTCAAGAAGCGGCTCACCGAGCAGTACCCGGAGCAGAAGAAGCCCACCGCTCCGCGCTTCCACGGCCGCCACCAGCTGAACCGGCACCCGGACGGCCTGGAGAAGTGCGTCGGCTGCGAGCTGTGCGCGTGGGCCTGCCCGGCCGACGCGATCTACGTGGAGGGCGCGGACAACCGGGACGAGGAGCGCTACTCCCCGGGTGAGCGCTACGGCGTGGTGTACCAGATCAACTACGCCCGCTGCATCCTGTGCGGGCTGTGCATCGAGGCCTGCCCGACCCGGGCGCTGACCATGACCAACGAGTACGAGCTGGCCGACTCCTCCCGGCGGGACCTGATCTTCACCAAGGAGCAGCTGCTGGTGGGCCTGTCCGAGGGCATGGTCGACACCCCGCACGCGATCTTCCCGGGCACCGACGAGGGCGCGTACTACCGGGGCGAGATCACCGCGGCGGCGCCGGGCACGGTCCAGCAGGAGCGCACCGACCGGGACCGGGAGGTGCAGCAGTGATCGCGCGGCTGGCGGAAGCGACCGGGACGACCTCGACGGGTGAGGCCGTCCAGTTCTGGGTGCTCGCGGTGATCGCGGTCGGCGGCGCGCTCGGCATGGTGCTGATGCGCAAGGCCGTGCACAGCGCGCTCTGCCTGGCGGCCACCATGCTGGCGCTGGCGGTCTGTTACATGGCCCAGGGCGCCGTGTTCCTGGGCGTGGTGCAGATCGTGGTCTACACCGGCGCGATCATGATGCTGTTCCTGTTCGTGGTGATGCTGGTCGGTGTCACCAGCGAGGATTCGCTGAAGGAGCAGCTGAAGGGCCAGCGGTTCGCCGCGGCGCTGTGCGGGCTGGGCTTCGGCGTGCTGTTGATCGCCGGGATCGCCAACGCGAAGCTGGACCACTTCACCGGGTTGTCCGAGGCGAACGCCGAGGGCAACGTGCCGGGCCTGGCCCGGCTGATCTTCACCCGGTACGTGTGGGCCTTCGAGGTCACCGGCGCGCTGCTGATCACCGCGGCGATCGGCGCGATGGTGCTGACCCACCGGGAGCACGTGAAGGCGCCGAAGACGCAGCGCGAGCTGGCGGCGCAGCGGATCATGGACAACATCCAGCTGCCGCCGCTGCCGGCGCCGGGCGTGTACGCGCGGCACAACGCGGTGGACGTCCCGGCGCTGCTGCCGGACGGCACGATCGCCGAGGACTCGGTGATGGCGACGCTGCGCGAGCGCGGCCAGGTCCGGGACGTCAGCCAGGCGATGCTGCAGCGGATGGCGGAGCTGGAGAACAGCACGGCGGACTGGTTGGGCCGTCCGTCCTCGGAGCGGCCGGCGGTGACGGCTCCGCGCAAGTCGCTGGAGCCGGTGCCGGCGAACGGCGAGCCGGTGCCGGCGAACAACGTGAAGCACCCGGCCGGCGAGGAGGGCGCGGAGTGAACCCGGTCAACTACCTCTACCTGTCGGCCCTGTTGTTCACCATCGGCGCGGCCGGGGTGCTGATCCGGCGCAACGCGATCGTGCTGTTCATGTGCGTGGAGCTGATGCTGAACGCCTCGAACCTCGCCCTGGTGACCTTCTCCCGGCTGCACGGGACCCTGGACGGCCAGATCATCGCGTTCTTCACGATGGTGGTGGCGGCGGCCGAGGTCGTGGTCGGCCTCGCCATCATCGTCTCCATCTTCCGGACCAGGCACTCCGCTTCGGTCGACGACAGCAACCTGATGAAGCTGTAGGCGGAGGACCTTCGGTGAACTCTCTCATTCCGCTGCTGGTGGCGGCTCCACTGGCCGGTGCCGCCCTGCTGCTGCTCGGCGGCCGGGTGCTGGACCGCTACGGCCACTGGCTGGCCACCGCGCTCGCGGCGCTCTCGTTCGGCTTCGGCCTGGCCCTGTTCTCGTCCATGCTCGGCCGTGACGCCGAGCACCGGGCGCTCACCGTGCACCTGTTCAGCTGGATCCCGGTGAACGGCTTCCAGGCCGACTTCTCCTTCCTGCTCGATCAGCTGTCGATGACCTTCGTCCTGCTGATCACCGGCGTCGGCACGCTGATCCACCTCTACTCGGTGGGCTACATGGCGCACGACGAGCGCCGGCGCCGCTTCTTCGCGTACCTGAACCTGTTCCTGGCCGCCATGCTGCTGCTGGTGGTCGCGGACAACTACCTGCTGCTGTACTTCGGCTGGGAGGGCGTGGGCCTGGCCTCGTACCTCCTGATCGGCTTCTGGCAGCACAAGCCGAGCGCGGCGACGGCGGCGAAGAAGGCCTTCATCGTCAACCGGGTCGGCGACATCGGCCTGTCCGTCGCGATCATGCTGATGTTCGCGGAGTTCGGCTCCTTCGCCTTCGGCCCCGTCTTCGGCGGTGCGCACGAGGCGAGCGAGGGCAAGCTGACGGCGATCGGCCTGATGCTGCTGCTGGCGGCCTGCGGCAAGTCGGCCCAGGTGCCGCTGCAGTCCTGGCTGGGGGACGCGATGGAGGGCCCGACCCCGGTGTCGGCGCTGATCCACGCGGCCACCATGGTGACCGCCGGCGTCTACCTGATCACCCGTTCCTCGGCGATCTTCGACCTGGCGCCGGACGCGCAGACCGCCGTGGTGGTGGTCGGCGCGGTCACGCTGCTGTTCGGTGCGATCGTCGGTTGCGCCAAGGACGACATCAAGAAGGCGCTGGCCGGCTCGACCATGTCGCAGATCGGCTACATGGTGCTGGCGGCCGGGCTCGGTCCGATCGGCTACGTCTTCGCGATCATGCACCTGGTGACCCACGGCTTCTTCAAGGCCGGGCTGTTCCTCGGCGCCGGGTCGGTCATGCACGGCATGAACGACGAGGTGAACATGCGTCACTACGGCGGCCTGCGCAAGTACATGCCGGTCACCTTCGTCACCTTCGGCCTCGGCTACCTGGCGATCATCGGCTTCCCGGGCCTGTCCGGTTTCTTCTCCAAGGACAAGATCATCGAGGCGGCCTTCGCCAAGGGCGGCACCGAGGGCTGGATCCTCGGGCTGTGCACGCTGGTCGGCGCGGCGATCACCGCGTTCTACATGACCCGGGTGATGGTGCTGACCTTCTTCGGCGAGAAGCGCTGGCAGCCGGCCGGCGGCTCCGCCGCGGGGGAGGGCGACCTGCCGCACCCGCACGAGTCGCCCAGGACCATGACGATCCCGATGGTCCTGCTGGCCTTCGGCTCGGTGTTCGCGGGCGGGCTGTTCGCCTTCAACGACTCCTTCCTGAAGTGGCTGGAGCCGGTCACCGGGCACGAGGAGGGCAACTCCCCGCTCGCCCCGCTGACCGTCACCCTGCTGACCACGGCCTGCATGCTGGCCGGCGTCGGCCTCGCCTACCTGATGTACGGGCGCTCGCCGGTCCCGGTGGTGCCGCCGGTCGGCTCCCCGCTCACCCGGGCCGCCCGCCGGGACCTGCTGCAGGACGACTTCAACCACGCGGTGCTGGTGCGGCCGGGCTCGGCGCTCGCCGCGGCGCTGGTCTTCTTCGACAGCCGCGGTCTGGACGGCGTGGTCAACGGCCTGGCCGCCGCGATCGGCGGGCTCTCCGGCCGGCTGCGGCGGATCCAGAACGGCTACGTCCGCTCCTACGCGCTCTCCATGTTCGGCGGCACGCTGGTGCTGGTCGCCACGACTCTCCTGATGAGGTCCACGTGATGACTCGTCCTGATATCCGTTGGGAGGGCAGGCCATGAGTGAGCGCAGCGAACGAACCGTCAAGCGGTGCGCGCGGACGGACGCCCCTGCCGGGCGCGGCGAGGTGGGCGCATGAGCGTCCTCCTGACCGCCACCTGCGCCGTGCCGGCGGCCGGCGCGGTGCTGACCGCGGCGCTGCCCGCCGGGTCCTCCGAGAGCCGGCGCCGGAACACCAAGGCCGTCGCGCTGGGCGTCTCGGTCGTCACCCTGGTGCTGGCCGCCGTGGTGGCGACCCGGTTCGACCCCCAGGGCGCCCGCTTCCAGCTGAACGAGTCGTACAGCTGGATCCGCTCCTTCGGCATCACCTTCTCGCTCGGCGTGGACGGCATCGGCGCGGTGCTCGCCCTGCTCACCGCCGTCCTCGTGCCGTTGGTGATCCTCGCCTCCTGGCACGACGCCGATCCGGGGCCGGCCGGTCCCGACGGCACCTTCGAGAACAGCAGGAGGACCCAGGGCTTCTTCGCCCTGATCCTGGCGGTGGAGGCGATGGTGGTCGTCTCCTTCTACGCCACCGACGTCTTCGTCTTCTACGTGTTCTTCGAAGCCATGCTGATCCCGATGTACTTCCTGATCGGCGGCTTCGGCGACCGGGCGGGCGGCCCCGAGTCGGCGCGTCAGCGCTCCTACGCGGCCGTGAAGTTCCTGCTCTACAACCTGCTCGGCGGCCTGGTGATGCTGGCGGCCGTGATCGGGCTGTACGTGATCGCGCAGGACCAGGGCTTCGGCACCTTCGACCTGCCGACGCTGACCTCGGCGATCGCCGACGGCCGGCTCCAGCTGACCGGCACCGCCGAGAAGGCGCTGTTCCTGGGCTTCTTCTTCGCCTTCGCGGTGAAGGCCCCGCTGTGGCCGCTGCACACCTGGCTGCCGAACGCGATGGGCGAGTCCACCGCCGGCACCGCGGTGCTGATCACCGCCGTGGTGGACAAGGTCGGCACCTTCGCGATGCTGCGCTTCTGCCTCGGGCTGTTCCCGGACGCCTCGAAGACCTTCGCCCCGGCTATCCTGGTCCTCGCGCTGATCGGGATCGTCTACGGCGCGCTGCTGGCGGTCGGGCAGAAGGACATCAAGCGCCTGGTGGCGTACGCCTCGATCTCGCACTTCGGCTTCATCATCATGGGCATCTTCGCCCTGACCAGCCAGGGCCAGAGCGGCGCCACCCTCTACATGGTCAACCACGGGCTGTCCACGGCGGCGTGGATGCTGGTGGCCGGCTTCCTGATCTCCCGTCGCGGTTCGCGGCTGATCGCCGACTACGGCGGTGTGCAGAAGGTCGCCCCGGTGCTCGCCGGGACGTTCCTGATCGGCAGCCTGGCCACCCTGTCGCTGCCCGGGCTCGCCCCCTTCGTCAGCGAGTTCCTGGTGCTCGTGGGCACCTTCACCCGCTACCCGGCGATCGGCGTCGTGGCCACCTTCGGCATCGTGCTGGCCGCGCTGTACGCCCTGCTGCTGTACCAGCGCACCATGACCGGCCCGGTGAAGGACGGGGTGCGCACGATGCCCGACCTCAAGGCCCGGGAACTCGCCGTGGTCGGCCCGCTGGTGGCGCTGACCATCCTGCTCGGCGTCTACCCCAAGCCGCTCACCGACCTGGTCAACCCCTCGGTGAACGCGACGCTCTCGCAGATCCACCAGACCGACCCGGCGCCGGCCCACCCGGTCGCCGCCACCTCAGGAGGTGAGCAGAAGTGAGCGCCACCGCGATGCTCGCCGCCGCGGGCGGCAACACCCCCAGCATTCCGGCGCCGCACATCGAGTACGGCCAGCTCTCGCCGATGCTCGTGGTGTTCGCCGCCGCCGTGGCCGGCGTCCTGGTGGAGGCCTTCGTGCCCCGCCGGTACCGGCACTGGACCCAGGTGACGCTCGCGCTGGCCGGGCTGGTCGGCGCCTTCGTCGCCGTGGTGGTGCTGGCCGTGCAGAGCCACGGCTTCACCCGGATCGACCTGCTGGCCATGGAGTCGGTCGCGATGGACGGCCCGGCGCTGTTCCTCCAGGGCGTGATCCTGCTGGCCTCCGTGGTCGCGGTGCTCACCTACGCCGAGCGCAGGCTGGAGCCGAAGGCCGGCGGGCTGCCCGCCGACGCCTTCGCCGCCCAGGCCGCCGCCACCCCCGGCGGCGAGCAGGAGCGGGCCGCGGTCCGGGCCGGCTTCGCCACCACCGAGGTCTTCCCGCTCACCCTGTTCGCGGTCGGCGGCATGCTGCTGTTCCCCGCCGCCAACGACCTGCTGACCATGTTCGTGGCGCTGGAGGTCTTCTCGCTGCCGCTGTACCTGCTGTGCGCGCTGGCCCGGCGCCGGCGGCTGCTCTCCCAGGAGGCGGCGGTCAAGTACTTCCTGCTCGGCGCCTTCGCCTCGGCGTTCTTCCTCTTCGGCACCGCGCTGCTGTACGGCTACGCGGGCAGCGTGAAGCTCGGGGACATCGGGGACGTCATCTCCGGCAAGGCGATGACCACCCCCGCGCAGCTGAGCACCACCCAGAGCGACGCGCTGGTGCTGACCGGCCTGGCGATGCTCGCGGTCGGCCTGCTGTTCAAGGTCGCCGCGGTCCCCTTCCACTCCTGGACCCCGGACGTCTACCAGGGCGCGCCGACCCCGGTGACCGGCTTCATGGCGGCGGCCACCAAGGTCGCGGCGTTCGGGGCCTTCCTGCGGCTGTTCTACGTGGCCTTCCCGGGCCTGCGGCTGGACTGGCGGCCGGTGATGTGGGGCGTGGCGATCCTGACCATGGTGGTGGGCGCGGTGCTCGCGGTGACCCAGCAGGACGTCAAGCGCCTGCTGGCGTACTCCTCGATCGCGCACGCCGGGTTCATCCTGACCGGCGTGATCGCCGTCAACAAGCAGGGCATCTCCTCGGTGCTGTTCTACCTGTTGTCGTACTCCTTCGTGACGCTCGGCGCGTTCGCCGTGGTCACCCTGGTGCGCGACTCCAAGGGCGAGGCGACCCACCTGTCCAGCTGGGCCGGGCTCGGGCGGCGCTCGCCGCTGGTGGCGGCGGTGTTCGCGCTGTTCCTGCTGGCCTTCGCGGGGATTCCGCTGACCTCCGGCTTCACCGGGAAGTTCGCGGTCTTCCAGGCGGCGGCCAGCGGCGGGGCGACCCCGCTGGTGGTCGTCGGTGTGCTGAGCTCGGCGGTGGCCGCGTTCTTCTACATCCGGGTGATCGTGCTGATGTTCTTCTCGGACCCGCAGCCGGGCGGCCCCACGGTGGCGATCCCGAGCGCCTTCACGGCGACCGCGATCGGGGTGGGGGTGCTGGTCACACTGGGTCTCGGGCTGCTCCCGCAGTACTTCCTCGACCTGGCGTCCAAGGCCTCGCTGTTCGTGCGCTGATCCTGGCGTCCACCGCCTCCGACCAGGGCCCCGTCCGGGCCGCGCCCAGTCCGCGCGGCCCGGACGGGTCTTTGTCGGGAGCCGGGGCCGGGGGAGTCCCGAGGACTCTCCCACCTTTATTTCCAGCCGAATTCGCCCCCACCGCCGTCCGGCCCGCACAGCCGCCCTGACCAGGGCATCAGGCCCGATCATGACAGGATCCGCACGCCCGTGCAGTGATCCACTCACGACCGGATACCCTGCCTGTATGGCCAGCGGCGGCACTCAGGGACCAGGCCGCTAGATCGACCAGGGACAGAGGAGTGGTCTTCGTGACCGTCGTGGAACCCTTCGGGCTCAGCGTGCAGGACCGCGACCTGACCCGGGATGTCCAGGCCGGACTGGACGCGGTGGAGGCGGCGCTCGGCGAGGCCGTCAAGTGCGACGTCCCGTTCATCACCGTCACCGCCAGTCACCTCCTCGAAGCCGGCGGCAAGCGCTTCCGTCCGCTGCTCCTGCTGCTGGCCGCCCAGTTCGGCGACCCGGGGGCGCCCGGTGTGGTGCCCGCCGCCGTGGTGGTCGAGCTGACCCACCTGGCCACGCTGTACCACGACGACGTGATGGACGAGGCGCCGGTGCGCCGGGGCGCCCCGAGCGCCAACTCCCGCTGGGACAACTCGGTCGCGATCCTCACCGGCGACTTCCTGTTCTCCCGCGCCTCCCAGGTGCTCGCCGACCTCGGCCCGGAGGCCGTGCGGATGCAGGCCGAGGCCTTCGAGCGGCTGGTGACCGGTCAGATCCTGGAGACCCGCGGTCCCGGTCAGGACATGGACCCGCTGCTGCACTACCTGGACGTCCTGGAGGGCAAGACCGGCTCGCTGATCGCCGTCTCCTGCCGGATAGGAGCGCTGATGGCCGGTGCCGAGCGCGAGCTGGTGGACACCCTCGGCGAGTTCGGCGAGCGGATCGGCATCGCCTTCCAGCTGGCCGACGACGTGCTCGACATCGCCAGTGACGGCCACGAGTCCGGCAAGACCCCCGGTACCGATCTGCGCGAGGGCGTGCCGACCCTGCCGACCCTGCTGCTGCAGCAGATGCCCGTCGACCCGGCCGACCCGGCCGACGCCCGGCTGCGCGAACTGCTCGACCAGGACCTCTCCGACGACGACCTGCACGCCGAGGCGCTGCGCCTGCTGCGCGCCCACCCGGCGCTGGAGCGCGCCCGCGCCGAGACCCTGCGCCGGGCCGAGGAGGCCAGGGCGCTGCTGGCCCCGCTGCCGGACTGCGCCGCCAAGGCCGCCCTGGAGGGGCTCTGCGACGCGGTGGCGATCCGCACCATGTGAGCCCCCGGGCCCGTCCGGGCCGGGCCGCGGTGCGGCCGGGCCCGGTCGCACCGCACCGACTCCGGGATGGGGGAGACTGACTCCCGTCAGCACACGCCTGCCGGGAAGGTCGTTATGCGTCGCGTCGTCATAGCCGAGGACTCCGTACTTCTGAGGGAGGGACTGACCCGGCTGCTCACCGATCGCGGCATGGAGGTCGTCGCCGGGGTCGGGGACGGCGAGGCCCTGGTGAAGACCATCCACGAGCTGGCCGCGGCCGACGCCCTGCCGGACGTCGTGGTCTCCGACGTGCGGATGCCGCCGAGCCACACCGACGAGGGGCTGCGGGCCTGCGTGGAGCTGCGCGGCCGTTACCCGCAGCTGGGTGTGCTGGTGCTGTCGCAGTTCGTGGAGGAGCGCTACGCCTCCGAGCTGCTGGCCGGTTCCACCCGGGGCGTCGGCTACCTGCTCAAGGACCGGGTCGCCGAGGTGCGCGAGTTCGCCGACGCGGTGGTCCGGGTCGCCGACGGCGGCACGGCGCTGGACCCGGAGGTGGTGCAGCAGCTCCTCAGCCGCAGCCGCAAGGGCGACGTTCTGGCCAATCTCACGCCGCGCGAGCGCGAGGTGCTCGGGCTGATGGCGGAGGGCCGCACCAACGCGGCGGTGGCCAGGCAGCTGGTGGTCTCCGACGGCGCGGTGGAGAAGCACGTCAGCAACATCTTCCTCAAGCTGGGGCTGGCTCAGAGCTCGGAGGACCACCGCCGGGTGCTGGCGGTGCTCACCTACCTCAACTCCTGACGCCCCGGCTCCGTAGCCCGGGCTCCCCGGGGGCGCGCCCCCGGGGAGCGCATCTCGGCCATGCGCCTCCGAGGTGCTCGCGTCCGCCCGCCCGAGCCGGAATGATCTCCGGCGGGCGGGCGTTGTTGCTCACGTGCGGTATGGCCGCGGGCCGGTGAAATTGCTGCCGTGGTTCCGGCCGCCGTCGTGTCGGCCCGCATAGGATGCGAGAGGTGCACCAGGCGGACGGGGCACGGGGCCGCGCCCGCGGTGGTGTGCCCACGAGGAGGTCCGCGGCAGTGACCAGTCAGGTCGATCAGTCAGAGGCAGTGGACGGCCCGGACGGCGACGAGGCCCGCGCCGGGAACGGCGACGCGCGCTCGGGTGCGGCCGCTCCCGCCGGACCGCCCGCGCCGGGCGGCCCTCCGGTGAAGCCGGGCAAGCCCATCCGCAGACTCGATCGGGTGATCATTCGCTTCGCCGGCGACTCCGGTGACGGCATGCAGCTGACCGGTGACCGGTTCACCTCGGAGACGGCGTCCTTCGGCAACGACCTGTCCACGCTGCCGAACTTCCCGGCCGAGATCCGGGCGCCCGCCGGCACCCTGCCGGGCGTCTCCTCCTTCCAACTGCACTTCGCGGACCACGACATCCTGACCCCGGGCGACGCCCCGAACGTGCTGGTCGCGATGAACCCGGCCGCGCTGAAGGCGAACCTGCCGGACCTGCCGCGCGGCGCCGAGATCATCGTCAACACCGACGAGTTCACCAAGCGCGCGCTGGCCAAGGTCGGTTACCCGGCCGACCCGCTGACCGACGGTTCGCTGGACGGCTTCCACCTGCACAAGGTGCCGCTGACCGCGCTGACCCTGGAGGCGCTCAAGGACAGCGGCCTGGCCCGCAAGGACGCGGAGCGGGCGAAGAACATGTTCGCCCTGGGCCTGCTGTCCTGGATGTACCACCGGCCCACGCACGGGACGGAGTCGTTCCTGCGCACCAAGTTCGCCAAGAAGCCGCAGATCGCCGAGGCGAACATCAGCGCCTTCCGGGCGGGCTGGAACTTCGGCGAGACCACGGAGTCCTTCGCGGTCTCCTACGAGGTGCCGCCGGCCAGGCTCCCGGCCGGGCGCTACCGCAACATCTCCGGCAACCTCGCGCTGTCCTACGGGCTGATCGCCGCCGCGAAGCGCTCCGGCCTGCCGCTGTACCTGGGCTCGTACCCGATCACCCCGGCCTCGGACGTGCTGCACGAGCTGAGCCGGCACAAGAACTTCGGGGTGCGCACCTTCCAGGCGGAGGACGAGATCGCCGGCGTCGGCGCCGCGCTCGGGGCCGCCTTCGGCGGGGCGCTCGGGGTGACCACCACCTCCGGGCCGGGGGTCGCGCTGAAGTCGGAGGCGATCGGCCTGGCCGTCTCGCTCGAACTGCCGCTGCTGATCGTGGACATCCAGCGCGGCGGCCCGTCCACCGGCCTGCCGACCAAGACCGAGCAGGCGGACCTGCTGCAGGCGATGTTCGGCCGTAATGGCGAGGCGCCGGTGCCGATCGTCGCCCCGGCCACGCCCGCGGAGTGCTTCGACGCGGCGCTGGAGGCGGCCCGGATCGCGGTCACCTACCGCACCCCGGTGTTCCTGCTCTCGGACGGCTACCTGGCCAACGGCTCGGAGCCCTGGCGGATCCCCGCCGTCGACGAACTGCCGGAGATCGACCCGCAGTTCGCCACCGGCCCGAACCGCGAGGACGGCGCCTTCTGGCCGTACCTGCGCGATCCGCGGACGCTGGCCAGGCCCTGGGCGGTGCCCGGCACGCCCGGCCTGGAGCACCGGATCGGCGGCATCGAGAAGCAGGACGGCACCGGCAACATCTCCTACGACCCGGCCAACCACGACTTCATGGTCCGCACCCGGCAGGCCAAGATCGACGGCATCACGGTGAAGCCGGTCGAGGTGGACGACCCGACCGGCGACGCCCGGGTGCTGGTGATCGGCTGGGGTTCGACCTACGGGCCGATCACCGCCGCGGTGCGCCGGGTGCGCGCGGACGGCGGCGAGGTCGCCCAGACGCACCTGCGCAACCTCAACCCGTTCCCGGCCAACCTGGGCTCGGTGCTGCGGAGTTACGAGAAGATCATCGTGCCCGAGATGAACCTGGGGCAGCTGGCCCTGCTGCTGCGGGCGAAGTACCTGGTGGACGCCGAGTCCTACAACCAGGTGCGCGGGCTGCCGTTCAAGGCCGCCCAGTTGGCGGACGTGCTGTGGGCCGCGATCGGCACCCTGGACGAGGAGGACCACCGATGAGCGAGCACGCCTTCCCGTCCCTGAAGCTGGTGCCCAAGGCCGAAGGGCCGCAGAGCGCCCGGGACTTCAAGACCGACCAGGAGGTGCGCTGGTGCCCCGGCTGCGGGGACTACGCGATCCTGGCGGCGGTGCAGTCCTTCATGCCGGAGCTGGGCATCAAGCGCGAGAACACGGTGTTCGTCTCGGGCATCGGCTGCTCCTCGCGCTTCCCGTACTACATGAACACCTACGGGGTGCACTCGATCCACGGCCGGGCGCCGGCGATCGCGACCGGGCTGGCCACCGCGCGCCAGGACCTGAGCGTCTGGGTGGTGACGGGCGACGGCGACGCGCTGTCGATCGGCGGCAACCACCTGATCCACGCCCTGCGGCGGAACGTCAATCTGAAGATCCTGCTGTTCAACAACCGTATCTACGGCCTCACCAAGGGCCAGTACTCGCCGACCAGCGAGGTCGGCAAGATCACCAAGTCCACCCCGATGGGCTCGCTGGACGCGCCGTTCAACCCGTTGTCGCTGGCGATCGGCGCCGAGGCCACCTTCGTCGCGCGCACCATCGACTCGGACCGCCAGCACCTCCAGTCGGTGCTGCGGGCGGCCGCCGAGCACCGGGGCACGGCGCTGGTGGAGATCTACCAGAACTGCAACATCTTCAACGACGGCGCCTTCGAGGTGCTGAAGGACCCCGGCAGCCGGGACGAGGCGCTGATCCGGCTGGAGCACGGGCGGCCCGTCCGCTTCGGCGCGGACCTGGCGAACGGCGTCTTCCGGGGGCCGGACGGCGAGCTGTTCACCGCCCCGGTCACGGCGGGGAACGAGGCGGACGTCCTGGTCCACGACGCGCACGCGGCCGGCCCCGCCGCCGCCTTCGCGCTCTCCCGGATCGCCGACGCGGACACCCTGCACCACACCCCGATCGGCGTGCTGCGCAGCGTCGAACGGCCGGTCTACGACGAGCTGATGGCGGACCAGCTGGCCACCGCCACCACCCGGCGCGGCGAGGGCGACCTGGCCGCGCTGCTCGCCGGCAACGACACCTGGACGGTGGACTGACCGCCCCGCCGTCCGGTCCGAGCGAACGGCGCCCCCTGTCCCGGCCGGGACAGGGGGCGCCGTCGTCATTTCCTGTCGCTCGTCGTGGCCTGCCGCTCGTCGTTGTCTACTCCTCGGCCCACTCGACCAGTTCGACCACCACGCCGTTCGGGTCGGCGACCTGGAAGAGCTTCTCGCCCCAGGGCTCCTCGCGCAGCGGGAGGGTGATCGTGACGCCCTCGGCGCGCAGCCGCCGTTCCTCGGCGGCGATGTCCCGGACGACGAACGCCAGGATCACGCCGTCCGCGATCCGGTGGCGCTGCTCCTCCGGCAGGACTTCGAGGCCGCGCCGCAGGTAGACGACGTTGACCCCGCCGCCCGGGTGTCCGAGCGAGACGAAGCCGTCGGCCGACATCTCCTCGGTGTAGCCGAAGTGCCGCTGGAGGAAGGCGGCGGAAGTGGTGACGTCCTCGACGGTCAGGGAGACGGCGGTCCTGGTGATCTGCAAGGCGGAGAACCCTTTCGTCGGCGTTCGGGCGTTATCCCGTACGCAGTACACTATACATAGTACGGAGAATTGCGCCAGGGGTTTCCGCGAGGACCCCTCCGGGCCGGAACGTCCGAGGGAGGCTCCCCGGGGGGGGGGGCTCCCACGGTAGGGCGTTGCGGTGGGGGTGAGGTGGCGGCGGGGATGGCGCCGGCGGGCG
>NZ_JBHXTL010000036.1:55823-70610 GCF_042677365.1 Kitasatospora sp. NPDC127116 | reverse complement strand
CCGGGCGCCGATGCGGGGTACGGCGCCCGACCCCCCCGCCGGGCGGGCGCGTCGTCGCGGGCGGGGCGGTGGCTGCCGTGCCGGCCCGTGACGACGCGCCGGGCGCCACGCCCTCTCGACGCGGACCGCCGCGGGCGAGCATCCTCGTGTCCCGGTGCGCGGCGTGCGGCCGCGCACCGTCCCCGCGTCGAGTGGAGGAACCCCCGTGGACCCCGTGGAGCGTCTCGTACTGGACCCGACCGGCCGCGCCCGCGATGCCGAGAGCGCCGAGCTGTGCGCGCGCGGAGCGGCCACGCCCGTCGACATCCTGGGCGTGCGGGCCTGGTCGGTTTCCGACCCGGTGCTGCTGGAGGAGCTGACCAAGGACCCGCGCGTCTCCAAGGACGGCGCGCAGCACTGGCCGGACTTCGCCGAGGTGGTGCGGACCTGGCCGCTGGCGATCTGGGTGAGCGCGCACAACATGTTCAACGCGCACGGCGCCGACCACCGGCGGCTGCGCCGGCTGGTGGGCGGCGCCTTCACCGCCCGCCAGGTCGCCACCATGACCGCCCGCGTCGAGGAGCTGACCGACGCACTGCTGGACGGCCTGGCCGCCTGCGCCCCCGGCGAGGTGGTGGACCTGCGCGAGCGCCTGGCCTACCCGCTGCCGATCCAGGTCATCTCCCGGCTGCTGGGCCTGCCCGACGACATCACGGACACCTTCCGGGGCATGGTCGACAAGGTCTTCTCCACCACCTTGTCCGCCGAGGAGTCGGCGGCCACCGTGACCGCGTTCCTGGCCCTGCTGGAGGAGCTGATCGCCGCCAAGCGCCGCGAGCCGGGCGAGGACCTGACCTCGGCGCTGATCGCCGCCCGCGACCACGAGAGCGACGGCGAAGCCCGCGCGCTGAGCGAGGAGGAACTGCGCGACACCGTGCTGCTGATCGTCTCGGCCGGCTACGAGACCACCGTCAACCTGATCGACAACGGCATCACCGACCTGCTCACCCACCCCGAGCAGCTCGCCCTGGTGCGCGCGGGCAAGGCCGGCTGGGACGACGTCGTCGAGGAGGCGCTGCGCCGCAACGCGCCGGTCGCGCACCTGCCGATGCGCTACGCGGTGGAGGACATCGAGCTGCCCGGCGGGGTGACGGTGCGCCGGGGCGAGGCGATCCTCGCCGCCTACGCGGCCGCCGGGCGCCACCCGGTGCGCTACGGCGACAGCGGCGCCGACTTCGACGTCACCCGGCCGGTCAAGGACCACCTCGCCTTCGGGCACGGGGTGCACTTCTGCCTCGGCGCGCCGCTGGCCCGCCTGGAGGGGCGCACCGCGCTGAGCCGGCTGTTCGAGCGCTTCCCCGACCTCGCCCTCGCCCCGGACGCGCGGCTGGAGCCGGTCGACTCGCTGATCTCCAACGGGCACCGGGCGCTGCCGGTGCTGCTCGGCCCGCAGGCGCCGAAGGCGTCCTGACGCTCCGGCGCCCCCGCCGGCCGGCCCGCCACGCGCACCGCCGGCCCTCTCCGGCGCCCGCGCCCCCGCGCCCGCTGCCCTCCTTTGCACGCTCGCCCGGGTGGCGCAGCGGGGCGGGCCGGTACGGGCGGGTCGTGTTAGCAATGGCCGGAGGGGGCGGGGGGTGTCCACGCGGACGCACGCGAAGCACTGGAGACCGGAGACCGTCGTGTCGCACCACCTCAGCGGACCGAACCTGCGCTCACCGGAGGGTGACGCGCGCCTGGATCTGACCGACCTGTTCGCCTTCGCCTCGCCGGAGCCGGGCCGGACGGTGCTGATCATGAACGTGAACCCGGTCGCGCCCAGTGGCGGGCAGGCCTTCCATCCGGAGGCGGTGTACCGGATCGACATCGACACCGACGGCGACCAGCGGGCCGACATCGCGTACAGCTTCACCTTCTCCGAGCCGGTGGGCGGGGCGCAGAGCATGACGGTGCGGCGTACCACCGGCGAGGGGGCGCGCGGGCACGAGGCGAGCGGCGAGGTGCTGGTGTCGCGGGCGCCGGTGAGTTTCACGGGCACCCCGGCGGTGGTGGAGGCGGGGTCGTACCGGGTGAGTGCGGGGCTGCGCAGCGACCCGTTCTTCGCGGACCTGGACGGGATCGTGAAGGACTTCCAGTGGACGGGGGTGGACTGGGGCGCGGACAAGAACGTCTTCGGGATCGTGCTGGAGGCGCCGGACGCGGCGTTCGGCGAGGTGCCGGAGATCGGGGTGTGGGCGCGGGTGAGCGTGCGCAAGGACGGTCGGCTGGTGTCGGTGGACCGGGGTGCGCATCCGTCGCTGACGGCGTACTTCAACGAGGAGGACGTGAAGGACGCGTACAACGCCGGGGAGCCGGTGGACGACTGGGTGACCTACCGTGATCCGTGGACGGCGAAGCTGCAGCACTTCGGCGGGTACACCACGGACGCGGCGCACGCGCAGCTGCGGATCGTGCTGCCGGACGTCCTGCGCTACGACCGGGCCCGCCCGGCCGTCTACCCGAACGGGCGCTCGCTGACCGACGACGTGACCTCGGCGCGGCTGACGATGCTCACCGACGGCAAGGTGTCCGGTGACCACATCGGGCCGCACACCGATCTGCTGCCGGCCTTCCCGTACCTGGGCCACCCGCACTGACCTCGGGGGCCCGCCCTGTGGAGGGTTCCGGCCCGTGGAGGGTTCCGGCCCGTGGAGGGTTCCCGGCCCGTGGGGCAAGCAGGCGCGCCCCTGTCAGATGTCAGGGACCGCTGCGGGCGCCGGATTCCTAGGCTGACGGGCACCGGACGGACGGGTCGTCCGTCCTCGTACCAGCCAAGGGAGAACCACTCATGCGCAGGATCACCCACGCCGTCGCCGCCCTGGCCATGGCCGCCGCCGCGCTGACCACGATGGGGGCCGGCAGTGCCGGCGCCGCCGCCGGCGACTGGGCGGGCTGCCCGTCCGGGGCGGTCTGCATCTACCCGCAGGACCAGGACCCGGCGGTCAGCCCCAGTGCCGTCTACCGGAGCTACGGCGCGCACAACCTGAGCGGCCAGTACGGCAACCACTGGGTGCTCAACAACCAGACCGGCGGCGCGCACGCCCACCTGTGCCGTGCCTCGGGCGGCGGTGACTGCGTCTACGACATCGCGGCGCAGCGCGGCGTGTACTACGACCTGGGTCCGATCAACTCGATCACGCTCGACCGTCCCTGACGTTCCGTCAGGTCAGAGCCGGGGGTGCCCGCCGTCCGAGGGGAGCGGCGGGCATTCCGCTTTCCCGCGCCGCGGGCGCGCCGCCCGTCCGAGGCGTGTTCACGAAGATAACGAATGGTGGTGGATTCCGGGGAGTCTGGTTTTACTTATTGACGTCATGTACGCGCCCAGGTTTAACTCCCCCCACCCCGCCGCGAAGCCGCGGCGATCCCAGGGAGAGGTATCCGATGAACGCCGTACTGCGTCGCGCCCTCGTCTCCACCATGGGCCTCGCGCTGACCCTGTCCATGACCGCCGCGTGCGGGAAGGCCGGCGGCGCCAAGAACGAGGCATCCGCCGCCGGCAACCCCGACGCCATCGGCCTACTGCTGCCCGAGAACGCCTCCTCCGTGCGCTACGAGTCCTTCGACCGGCCGTTCATCGAGGCCAAGGTCAAGTCCCTGTGCGCACAGTGCAAGGTGCTGTACAACAACGCCGAGGGCAGCGCGGCCAAGCAGAAGCAGCAGTTCGACACCCTGCTCACCCAGGGCGTCAAGGTGATCATCCTCGACCCGTACGACGCCGACTCCACCCAGAGCTGGGTCGAGGAGGCCGCCGCCAAGGGCGTCAAGGTCCTCGCCTACGACCGCCTGGCCAGCGGCCCGGTCGCCGCGTACACCTCCTTCGACAACGAGAAGGTCGGCGAACTCCAGGGCCGGGCCCTGCTGGACGCGCTCGGCCCGCAGGCCGCCGAGGCCAACATCGTCATGATCGACGGCGACGAGGCCGACCCGAACTCCGCGCAGTTCAAGTCCGGCGCGCACAAGGCCCTCGACGGGAAGATCAAGAAGGTCGTCTACGAGCAGTCCGGGCAGTGGAACGCCGCCGTCGCCGCGCAGAAGATCTCCGCCGCCGTCACCGAGTTCGGCAAGAACGGCTTCCAGGGCGTCTACTCCGCCAACGACGGCATGGCCGCCGCCATCATCACCCAGCTCAAGGGCGCCGGCATCAACATCCCCGTCGGCGGCCAGGACGCCAGCCTGGACGCCATCCAGCGCGTCGTGAACGGCGACCAGGCGTACACCATCTACAAGGCCTACCGCCCGATCACCGACACCGCCGCCGAACTGGCCGTCGCCCTGCTGCGGGGCAAGGACGTCAAGAGCATCGCCCCCGACAGCGTCGACAGCGCCACCGCCAAGAACATCCCGTCCAAGCTGCTGGACGCCAAGGTCGTCACCAGGGACACCATCGCCACCACCGTGGTGGCCGACGGCATCTACAAGGTCTCCGACATCTGCACCGCCGACTACGCCGCCGCGTGCGCCGCCGCCGGCCTCAAGTAGGCCCCCTCCAGCAGAACCCTCTCCAGCAGGACCCCTTCAGCAGGCCCCTCTCCAGCAGGCCTCGGCTATCACACCAAGTAGCCGCTCCCCCAAGGTGGTTGTTCCCGTGACAGGCGCACCCGTCCTGCAGCTGCGCTCGGTCTCCAAGCGCTTCGGTGCCGTCCAGGCCCTCACCGACGTCGACCTCACCGTCCACGCCGGCGAGGTGCTCGCCCTCGTCGGCGACAACGGCGCCGGCAAGTCCACCCTCGTCAAGACCATCGCCGGCGTCCACCCCGTGGACGAGGGCACCCTCGCCTGGCACGGCGAGCCGGTGCGCCTGGCCCGCCCCCAGGACGCCACCGCCCTCGGCATCGCGACCGTCTACCAGGACCTCGCGCTGTGCGACAACCTCGACGTCATCGCCAACCTCTTCCTCGGCCACGAGAAACGCCGCCGCGGCCTGCTCGACGAGGTCGCCATGGAACAGCACGCCCGGCGGCTGCTGGACACCCTCTCCATCCGCATCCCCGACGTGCGCACCCCCGTGGCCGCCCTGTCCGGCGGACAGCGCCAGGTGGTGGCCATCGCCCGCGCCCTGGTCGGCGAGCCGGCCCTGGTCGTCCTGGACGAGCCCACCGCGGCCCTCGGCGTCGAACAGACCGCCCAGGTCCTCGACCTGGTGGAGCGGCTGCGCGGGCAGGGCCTGGCGGTCGTGCTGGTCAGCCACAACATGGCCGACGTACGGGCGGTGGCCGACACCGTCGCCGTCCTGCGCCTTGGCCGCAACAACGGCGTCTTCCCGGTGGCCGGCACCACCCAGGAGCAGATCGTCGCCGCGATCACCGGCGCCACCGACAACGCCCACGCCCGCCGGGCCCGCCGCACCGGGCACACCGAGGAGGCCGGGCACACCGGGCACACCGGGCCCACCGAGGAGGCCGAGGCCGTATGAGCACCCCCGAAGCACCCGCCCCCGCCCCCGCCCCCGCGGCCACGCCGGACCCCAGGCTGCACCGCACCGAACCGGGCTGGGCCGGCCAACTGCGCGCCGCCCGCCGGCGCCTGGCCTCCGGCGAGCTCGGCTCACTGCCGGTCGTCGTCGGCCTCGTCGTGATCGCCGTCGTCTTCCAGTCCGTCACCCACCACTTCCTGCAGGCCGACAACCTCACCAACATCACCCGCTTCATCGCCGGGCCCGGCCTGATCGCGGTCGGTGTCGTCTTCGTGCTGATCCTCGGCGAGATCGACCTCTCCCTCGGCTCGGTCGCCGGCGCCGGCGCCGCCATCGCGGCGGTGCTGACGGTGCGCCAGGGCTGGAGCGAGTGGGTGGCGATCCTCGCCGCCCTCGGCGCGGCCTGCGTCATGGGGCTGCTGCACGGCCTGTTCTTCGCCCGCGTCGGCGTGCCCGCCTTCGTGGTCACCCTCGCCGGGATGCTCGCCTGGAGCGGCCTGCAGGAGTACGTGCTCGGCGACGGCGGCACCGTCAACAACCGCCACGGCGGCGTCGTCGCCGGCCTGGACAGCACCTTCCTCGGCGACGGCGACATCGCCTACGCCTGGGCCCTGGCCGTCCTCGCCCCCGTCCTCTACCTGGCCGCCCGCCTGAACACCGCCCGCCGGCGCCGCGCCGCCGGCCTCACCGCACCCCCCGCCGCCGACAGCGCCGTGCGCGCCGCCGCCCTCGCCGTCCTCACCCTCGCCACCGCCTACACCCTCAACCAGGACCGCGGCCTGCCGCTGTCCCTGGTCGTCCTGCTCGGCGCCGTCCTCGCCACCGACTTCGTGCTGCGCCGCACCCGCTACGGCCGCCAGGTCTTCGCCGTCGGCGGCGGCGTCGAGGCCGCCCGGCGCGCGGGCGTCAACGTCGCCCGGGTACGGATCTCCGTCTTCGTGCTCTCCGCGTTCCTGGCGGGCCTGGGCGGCCTGTTCTACGCCTCCCAGCAGGGCTCCGCCGACAAGCAACTGGGCAGCGGCAACGTCCTGATGAGCGCCATCGCCGCGGCCGTCATCGGCGGCACCAGCCTCTTCGGCGGCCGCGGCAAGACCTGGTCCGCCCTGCTGGGCATCCTCGTCATCCAGTCCATCACCACCGGCCTGGACATGGTCCACGCCGCCCAGGCCATCCAGTACATGATCACCGGCGCGGTGCTGCTGGCCGCCGTCGTCCTCGACTCCCTCACCCGCCGCACCCGCAGCAGCGGCCGCCGGTAGCGCCGCCCGGCACCCAACGGCCCGGCGCCCCGCCGCATCGCGGGGCGCCGGGCCCTTTCGCGGCCCGCCTCCCACTCCGGAGCCCGCCTCCCGCTCCGGCACCGCGGGAGGACCGGCCGATGTTCGCACTGCTCCCCGGCCTCGGGGGCCGGCTGCCGGGCGCGACGGGCACCCTGCGGTTCGGCCTGGACGAGGGGGCGACGGCCGAGACCCTGGCCGGGCTCGGCCCGCTCCCGCCGAGGCCCGTACCCGACACGGTCCGGAGCCGCACCGCCCGCTGGGCGGACATCGAAGTGACCGCCGGTGCCGATGAGTTGGACGGCGCCGAGGCGCCCTGGCTGAGGCGGAAGCCGCCGAGGCCGAACGCGCCCTCCGCGGCTCCCCGTACCTGTGGACCACGGAACGCGACCGGTGGCAGCTCCACGAGAGCGGCGGCGGCCATGTGGTCCGGCGCCGGGACGCGCCGTGGACGCACCTGCTGGTCTGCAACGACACCTTGGCGCAGCGGATCACTGCCGAGATGCTCGCCGCCGGCGTGGACGTCGTTCCGGAGCGGTTCTGATCCCTCCCCGGCCCCTGTCGCGGGTCCGGGCCGAGCCGTCGACCGAGCCGTCGACCGGGCCCGTGACGGAGAGCCCGGTGGACGGCCGTCACCGCGGTTGCCGGGTCCCGAGCGCCCGGGCGAGCTGCCTGCCCTGCGCGGGTGTGATGCCGTGGGCGAGCTGCCGGGCGAACCGCGGGCTTCCCGGGACGTCGCACCGCAGGATCCCGGCGACGGCGCGCTCCCGCCCTGCCCGGGGCCGGCCCCATCGCCGGCCCTGCGGTGCGCTCCAGCGAGCGGGTGCCCAGCGCGGGTGCCGCAGGACGAAGGCGGCAAGGTGCGCCGCGTTCTCCGGCGGTGTCCCGACGGCGGCCAGCGCCGCCCGCACCACCTCTGCGGCGTCCGGCGGCAGTTGCGCGTCGCCGAGTATCGGCAGCAGGAGCAGAAGCCGCACCGACGGGTCGTGCACACCGGGCGCGGCGTGGTCGGGCGTGTTCGCGACGTGGATCAGCTCCCGCCAGGACAGGCCCGGTCCCTGCTGGTGTTCCGGCTCCGGGAGGTGGGTGTCGACGGCGGCGAGACGACCTCGCACCCGGCCCCAGTCGGGGTGGACGACCAGGTACTCCGTTCCCCACTCCGTGGGGAGGTCGCAGCTGTACACGTGCACCGCGTGCCCGCCACCGAAGGGCAGGCGCGCCTCCAGCCCCTCCAGCATCGACGTCTCCCACGCGGCGTCGGCCTCGGCGCCACCGGTACCGAACCACCCCGCGACCAGCTCGCGCTCCGTCTCCGCCACCGCGCAATGCCGCGTCAGGTACGCGGCCCACCACTCCGGTCGGGCCGCTGTCCTCCCGCCATGTCCGTCGTCCAGCACCGGACCAGGCTCCCATGCCCCGCCGCGCAGGATCGGTGCCCCGACGGCCAGGTCGCCTTGTCTCTCCCCCCCCGGAGCCGCACCCTTCCTCCACGCCCGCACAGGCAACAGGGCCCGCATCGGACAAGTCGGCATCCCTGCCCACCTCGCGGACCCAGCAGCTGGCGGACCGGCACCCGAGGCGGGGGCGGGCCCGGACCGGTCCGGGCCCGCCCCCGCCTTCCCCGCGTGTCCCGTTCTCCAGCCTTCCCGCGCGTCCTGGCCGCCGCTCTGCGCGCTGGATCTTTAGGCCTGAAAGTCGCTATCCGAAACCGGTGATCAAACCATAGGAATGGCTCCACGGCCTGACCGGCCACCCCCGACCAGAAGGAGCCTCACCCATGATTCGCCTTCGTACCACCTGTATGGCCGTCGCCGCTACCGCCGCGATGCTCGCCCTGGCCGCCGCGCCCGCCCAGGCCGCCCCGGGTGACGTCACGACCTCGTGCGCAAGCGTGGTCACCCCGGCCGGCTTCGTCGACGTGAACTGGGGCTACAGCAGCAGTTGCGGCACGGGGAGCTTCAGCCCGAACATCAAGCAGATCAAGCAGCTCACCGGACTGCCCGTCGGCACCGTGGTCCAGGCCTGCTCCACCACCTACCCGCCCGCGGGCTGGGTCCAGACCAGCTCCTACTACACCAGCAGCTGCGTCGCCTGGTCGAACCCGAGCCTCAACAACAACGCCTGGCAGCTGAAGCGCGTCTCCTGATCCGGCGCCCCCGGCGGCTCCGCTGATCCGCTGATCCGCTGATCCGCCCGGACCCTCGGTCGGGTGCCTGACCCGAGGACCTGACCGAGGGCGCCGGGACCGGACGCGCCGGGACCGACGTGATCAGCGGGCATGCTCGGGGCCGATCGAAGACCGTGCAGTTGTTGAGGCGCCAGTTGTCGCTGCACCCCGGCTCCGGTGAGCAAGTCCCTTCTCCGAGCGCTCGGATCGCGCGGTCGAGCAACCCCGTCGACACGACCGCAATGCGGGCCGGAGACCGGCTGGACGGGCTGTGGTGCAACGGGGCTTCGCGGGCTGGTACCCGCGCGACGGACGCCCGGTCCGTCCGGGCAAGAACCCCACCCGGCCCAGGGCCAGGGTCCTCGCCGCCGACGACGGCAGCCTGCCACCCTCCGCCTCGGCGATCGTCTCCCTGCACGACACGACGGCTCGTCACGTCCGCCGCGGGCACATCATCAGCTGGAAGGGGTTCGCCGCACATGTCACCGGGACGAAACCTCGTTATCGAGACCGCCTTCCAGACCTACCCGGACGAGAACGACATCCCCCGGCCGAAGTCCTGGCGAACCCTTGGCACCTGAGCTCGCAAGATCACCGACAGAGCCGAGCTCGGGCGCTGCTCGCGGATGCACGACGCTGAACGCGCCCGGCTCCTGCCACGCTGCACAGGAAGTCGGCGGGTCCGACTTCCTGTGCACGGCGCGGAATTCAGATACGGGCCGCTTGGGTGCGGCAGTGGGTGAGGGCGTACTTGATGCGGGTGTCGGCGTTGAGAGCGGTGGTGAGGAGTTCGCCTGCGGTGACGAGGGTGGTCCAGTAGGTGGCGGGGTTGCCGGTGCGGGGCATGGGCCGGGCGGCGGCGAGGGAGAGGTAGGCGGCGGTGAGGTTGCCGGTGGTGAACCAGCGGTGCAGGCCGTGCTGGTGGCCGGGTCGGATGCCGCCCATGGCGTCGATGGCGGTCAGGAAGAGCTCGACGACGGCGTGTTCGGTGTCGGTGAGGGAGGCGGGGACGTCGAAGACGCCGAGGGCTTCGAGGAGTTCACCGGTGTCGGTCTCGGAACCCGCGCGGGGGTTGGCGAGGAGGGCGTCGTGGCACTCGTCGAGGCGGCGGATCGTCTCGGCGAGGGGGATGGTGAGGGCGAGGCAGACCGCGCGGGCGGAGGGGACGGGTTTGTGGGTGCGGCGGGCGAGGAGGGCGTAGGTGTCGGCGCGGGTGCGGCCGCGGGAGAGGGCGTGGCCGGCGAGGGTGGTGAGGTGCATGGGGGGTTCTGGGCTTTCAGGCGGTGACGAGGACGGACGCGGGGCGACGAGGGCCCAGACGTACTTGCCGATGCCGCCGGGGCGGTTGGCGCTGCCCCAGCGTTCGGCGAGCCGGTCGACGAGGAGCAGGCCTCGGCCGTGTTCGTCGTCGGGGGTTGGGGTGTGGAGGGTGGGGTGGTCGGTGCCGGCGTCGTGGACTTCCAGCCGCAGACGGGAGCCGGTGACGGTGAAGCGGACCTCGATGTGGCAATCGTCGGGGGCGTCGGAGTGCTGGACGGCGTTGGCGAACAACTCGCCGAGGAGCAACTCGGCGGTGTCGCGGTAGCGCTCGCCGGAAGGCATGCCCGCCAGGTAGGCGCGCAACAGGTACCGCGCCAGGGGCGTGGATTCGGTCCGCGAGTCAAGGCGCGCGACGAAAACGCGGGGCTGGTGGGTTTTGAGCATGGGGGTACCTCGAAGGGGCGGAGTGGGGACATGCGAAAGAAGTGCGGCATCACGCCGCACCTGTCTGATACGGCACCACCCAATGGTTGGCGTTAAGGCTCGATCACACGTACTGAAATCGCCACACCGAGCGAGGCCCGGTCCAAGCCTGGTAGGCGTATTGCACGTGACCACCCCTGACCAACTTGCTTTCCTGTCAACGTAGTTGCTGTAGCAAGTGGCCTGGAGCCGGGAATAGGCAGGCGGCGCACCATTGGTCACGCTCGAATCCTCGGGCAGTCCGACGGGACGTCATACCGCCTTTGCGGGACGTTTGGGACATCTGGCTGGTAGACCTTGAAACGTCCCTAACGTGGAAGGCCAACCGGTGAACAGCCCACTCCGTGACGCAATGACCCGTGCCAACATGACCTCGTCCAAGCTCGCGCGTGTGTGCGGCGTCGACCCCAAGACCGTCGACCGGTGGCTCGCGAACCCCTCGCGCGAACCCCACGCCCGACACCGCTCAGCGGCCAGCCGGGCCCTCGGCGAGGAGGAAGCCGTGCTCTGGCCATCCGTACAGCAGCTCGTGAAGTCGGGCCCGGACCGGGAGCTGGTGCAGATGTACCCGTACCGGTCCGCAGCACCGGCCACTCTGTGGCGTCATCTGATAAGGGGGGCAACCCGGGAGCTGACATTCGCCGGGTACACCAACTACTTCCTGTGGCTGGAGCATGCGAATTTCGGCAGTCTGCTTCGGCAGAAGCTGGCGGCTGGCGTCAGGGTCCGCTTCATCCTCGGCGTGCCCGGTCACCCGGTCACCCGTCAGCGCGAGTTGGAGGAGGACGTCCCCCTGAGTTTGACGACCCGGATCGAGGTCACCTTGTCCGAGCTTGCCAAGCTGCGTGACACGTCGATCGAGGCTCGACACGAGACCGCACACGTCTCACTCAGCGTGTTCCGTTTCGACGACGACATGATCGTCACGCCGCTCCTGCCGGGTAGGATCGGCCACGATGCCCCAATGATGCACCTCAGGCGGGCCCAGGACGACGGGGTGTTCGATCGCTTCGCCGGTCACATCGAGGATTTGTGGGCGAACGGCCGTGACGTATGGACGGCCCCGGCAGCAGAGGTGGTGGATCATGCCCAGGCGTGATTACGAGGACGACCCGAACGCCCCGGCCGCCAACTCGCTGGTCCCGGCCGCATCCGTGGTCGTGGTCGACGATGCGGGCCGTGTCCTGCTCCAGCGGCGCAGCGACAATGGGATGTGGGCCCTGCCCGGCGGAAAGATGGACATCGGCGAGTCGCTCGCCGGGTGCGGCATCCGCGAGACGTACGAGGAGACCGGCATCGACGTCGAGATCACCGGGATCGTCGGCACCTACACCGACCCCCGCCACGTCTTCGCCTACGACGACGGCGAGGTCCGCCAGGAGTTCTCCATCTGCCTGCTCGCACGCCCGGTCAGCGGGAAGCTGCGGGTGTCCGACGAGTCCCACGAGGTGGCCTGGTTCACCCCGGCCGAGACGGACGGGCTGCCGATGGTGGCGAGCATCCGCAAACGGCTGGCCGACTGGCGCTCCGGGGCGATCCCCGTGGTGCGCTGACACGACTGGTGCGCGCGGGAGGTCGTGGCGGCGGTGCCGCCGCGGGCGGCCCGCCTGCCGCTGGTTGTTGATCTCCGCGAGATGCTGGCCCTGCCGAACTAGGGACGCCGGGCGAGCAGTTGGAGCAGCCCGGTGACCGCGACGCCTGCCACGATCTCCCGCCGGTCGATCATGTCCTGGATCCGGGAGATCGGGATCCACTCGATCCGGTCGGCCTCATGGGTGTCCGCCGGCGGTGCGACATAGGTGGCGCCGTGGGCAAGGAACACGTGGTGCTCGGCGTTGCTCATGCCGCCGATGGGCTGGGTGTAGGCGAGTGCCTCGACCTCGTCCACCTGCCAGCCGGTTTCCTCGAACACCTCGCGGACCGCTGCGGCCTCGAGGGATTCTCCGTCCTCAACGATGCCGCTGGGGATCTCCCAGCTCCAGGTACCCGTCGCGAAGCGGTGCCGCCACATCATCAGCACCTCGTCCCGATCGTTGATCACTACGACGGCAGCAACCGGTGCGAATCGCACCAGGTGGTGCTCGTACCGGTCCCTTCCGAGCGGCTCGACGTCGACCAGGTCGAGCCGCACCCACGGGCTGGTGTAGACGGGACGGCTGCCGTGGACGGTCCACTCGCTGCTCACTCGTACCTCATGATCTCGGTGGGGCGGGTCGGCGCCATCCTGCCAGAGGTGCCTGCGACGGCGGCACGGCCGACGACCAGTACTGGAAGCGCATGACCGAGCCCGCTCCCGACGGATACGCCGACTCCCCGGCCCTGGTCGGCAACGCTCGGCTCGCTCCGGCGTTGAACTCGGCGATCAGATGCGGAAGTTCCGCCAGCGAGTCGATTCGGAACGTCGCCTGCTCCGCGGCCGGATCGTGCTGCTGGATCCAGCCCCACGGCCCGCGCCGGATCAACGCTGTCCGCATCTCCGCTGCTCGGGCGGGGAGCACGTCGCTGTCGAGCCGGTCACCGATGTAGAGGATCTCGTGCGGCTCGGCGGGTGTCACCTCGGCGACGCGCTCGAAGAAGGCGAGGTCCGGCTTGCTCACGCCCAAGTCGTCAGAGGTGCCGATCAGGTCGACGTCGTCCGTGGACAGTCGGCGAAGGATCGGTCCTGTCGCACGCTCCTGACCCTCCCCAACCGGGCGCTGGTCGGGTCCACGGAGACGCCTCAACGGAGACACCTGGAACAAGATGCCGAGATGGTGGCCCGATGGGTCGATGGATACGATCGACTCCAGGTCAACGCGCTCAGCCAGCCGGACAGTTCGGCCATGATCCGGGAGGAACGGAAGGAACTGGACCATGCATGACCCAACGGGCGCCAAGTGGCGCAAGAGCACCTACAGCAATGGCGGGGGCGGCTGCATCGAAGTGGATGACGCGCACCCGGGCAGGGTCCGTGACTCCAAGGACCCCCAGGGGCCGACTCTGGTCTTCCCATCCGAGGCCTGGGCGTCGTTCGTCGCTGCTGTCCGCAGCGGCGAGTTCGGCGAAGTCTGAACCGCAGGCCCTGGCGTCCTGGCCCGGGACGGTTCCAGGAGCATCGCGACGTGCGGTGAAGAGGCTGCCGGGCGCTCCGTCGGGGCCGCCGGTTCGCAGCCGACTTCCTTCGCTGTCCGAGGACACCGTGAGCAACTGACGCCAGGACTCGTGGTCGAATCCGGCGGCGTTCGACCGCGATGCCCTGAGCGGCTGCTGGAATGGCTGGCGGTCAGGTCGTGAAATCACCACCCGCCGTTCCGAGGATCAGACGTGAGGGGGCGATCGGCGTGTCGAACCCGATCGCCGCGACGACGAAGAACGAGATTCCGATACCGAAGGCCACGGAATGGGGCTGGTCGAGGTTGAACGTGTTCTGACCGTCCAGCCCGGTGCGGTGTTCGCCTTCGCCGGCGAGGTCCTCGAATTGCTGGATGGGCCCTCCGGAGGCGTCCCAGACGTGCACCCGGGTGAGCCGGCCGAATCCGACGTCGGTCTTGAACAGGACGAAGACCCTGACCAGGTTCGTCCGGACGTCGTTGACGATCACCGGCGTCGGTACGGCGATGTGGAACCAGCTGGTCTTCCCGGGTGTGATGTCCACGTCGGAGCCCCACCCGAAGTGTCCGTTGCGGCTGAGGTTCTCGGGATTCTCCACCACCATGGCGTTCCCGTGGACCCAACTCGCCTGCAGCGCCACAATACCCACCTCCTCGGCAGGTTATTCCTTTTCTTGCAGTCTCACACTCCGGAGCCCTGGCTCACAAGAGTCCGGCCCCGCATACTTTCTGCTGTCGCGGGCCCATTACCGATTCGTACAGTAACGGTGAAGGCGGCGGCTCGCCGCATGAGCCCGGACACGCAATTCGCCGAGCCCCGGCCGGGGACGGACGGCCTGCCTGCCATCGCGCAAAGCGCTCTTTCCGGCGATGACCGGCTGTGCGCACTTCCCGCGATGCGGGTACGCGCTCGCCGACGACATCGAGGACGTCCACGCCGCGGGGGGCGTCGGGCGGGCCCCCGTACCCCGCCCCACCCCCGGGGCGGGGGGGGGGTGGGGGAGGGCGGCACCCGCCACGCCCCCGGTGTCCCGGGGGTGGTGAGCAGGTTGGCCCCGTGCGGCCGCGGCGGCCACAGCCGCC
>NZ_JBHXTL010000036.1:0-55813 GCF_042677365.1 Kitasatospora sp. NPDC127116 | reverse complement strand
GTCGGCGCCCGCCCACCACTCGCAGCCGCCCCCCGCGCCGGAGCGCGGGGGGGCCCCCGCCCCCCCCCCCACGACCGGCGGGGCGGCGGGGTGGTGGGTCAGGCCGGGTGGACGAGGCGGCTTTCGTGGGCGAGGACCACGGCCTGGATCCGGTCGCGGAGTTCGAGTTTCTGCAGGATGCGCCCCAGGTGGGACTTCACGGTCGCCTCCGCGAGGTACAGGGTGGCCGCGATCTCCGCGTTGGACAGGCCGCGGCCCACCTGGACGAGCACCTCGCGTTCGCGGGCGCTGAGCCGGCCCAGCCGCTCGTCGTGCTCGGGGTTGCGGCCGTCGGGGATGTGCGGGCGGAGGTTCTCCAGCAGGCGGCGGGTGATCCGCGGGGAGATCACCGCGTCGCCCGCGGCGACGTTGCGGATCGCGGTGAGCAGTTCCTCGGGCCGGGCGTTCTTCAGCAGGAAGCCCGAGGCTCCGGCGTTGAGTCCGGCGAAGGCGTACTCGTCCAGGTCGAAGGTGGTGAGGATGAGCACCCTGCTGTGCGGGGAGGCCGCGACGACCTGCCGGGTCGCCTCGATCCCGTCGGTCCCGGGCATCCGGACGTCCATGAGGACGACGTCGGGGCGCAGTTCCCGGGCGAGGCGTACGGCCTGGGCGCCGTCGGCGGCCTCGCCGACCGGTGCCATGTCGGGCTGGGCCTCCAGGACGGTGGCGAAGGCCATGCGGAGCAGCGCTTCGTCGTCGGCGATCAGGATGCGGATCGTCATGCGGGCGCCGCTTCGCCGCTGTCGAGCAGCAGGCGGGTGTGGACTCCCCAGCCGCCGCCCGGGAGCGGTCCGGCCCGCAGCGTCCCCCCGTAGGCGGCCGAGCGCTCGCGCATGCCGGGGATGCCGTGGCCGGACGGTGCGGCGATGGCAGTGGCGGGTTGTGGCGGGCGGGGGCCGCTGTCGGTGACGTCCACGGTGACGGCCGCGGTCGAGCAGTGGATGCGGACCGTGGCGCGGGTGCCGGCGGGTGTGTGCTTGAGGGTGTTGGTCAAGGCTTCCTGTACCAGTCGGTAGACGGTGAGTTGGGCGGTGGCGGGGATGTGGGCACGGCTGCCGTGGACGTCGAGGCGGGTGGGCAGTCCGGCGGCGCACATCTGGTCGGCGAGGGCCTCCAGTTGGGCGATGCCGGGCAGCGGGTGGCGCTGCGCGTCCGGTTCGTCGGCGCGCAGGACGCCCAGCGAGCGCCGCATGTCGGTCAGGGCCTGGCGGCCCGTCTCGGAGATCTGGAGCATCGCGGTGGTGGCCCTGTCGGGCGACCGGTGCTGGGCGTAGACGGCGGCGTCGGTGAGCGCGACCATGACGGACAGGTTGTGGGTGACGATGTCGTGCATCTCCCGGGTGATGCGCGTCCTTTCCTCGGCGACGGCCAGTCGCGCCTGCTGTTCCTGTTCGTGCTCCAGGCGGGCGGCCCGTTCCTCCAGGGCCGCGAGGTAGGCGCGCGTGGTGCGCACGTTCACGCCGAGGACGGCGGCGGCGACGACCATCGCGGTGACCGCGACGAACGGGGTCAGGAACGCGCCTTCCGTCGCCCAGCGCAGGCAGGCCAGCAGGGCGCCCGCCTCCACGAGGGCGCCGGCGACGAGCGTGCCGCGCCGGCCCGAGGTGGCGGCCACCGTGTAGAGGGCCACCAACAGGGCGACGTCCGCGGGCAGTTGGACTCCCGCCAGCCACTGGACGAGGGCCGCGGCCGCCACCGCGGCGAACACCGTGCGCGGGACCCGGCGCCGCCACAGCAGGGGCAGCGCGAGGGCGGCGGTGAGGGCCACGGCCACCGGCAGCTCGTGCGGCGGGCGCGTGGTCGCGGCGTTGAGGAGCAGGAGCGCCGGCAGCAGCGCGTCCCGTACCGCGGGCGGCAGCCGGGAGCCCCAGCGTGCGGCGGCTTTCACCGGTCGCGCCGCTCGTACGCGGGCGAGGTCGGCGTACTGCGTCAGTCGTGGGGCCGTGCCCGCCCACCACGTCCGCACCCTCGCCCGCACAGGCACGGGCGCCCGCACAGGCACCCGGTCCCGGTGGGCGTGGCCGGGTTCCGCGGCCGCCTCGTTCATCGCACGTCCCTGTCGATTCGGCGTCATGGTGGCCCCGGCCGGGGCCACCGCCGCCCCGGCACGGACCGCTGCCCGGTACGCGTACCGCGGCCCTGTTCACGGTAGGCCGCCGGCCCGCGCGGCACATGCGTCCACCGTCTGATCGCGCCGGGCCGGGATACGCCCGCAGGAGGAGTCCCGATACCTCCCGTGGTCGCAGTGCGGCCGCCGATCCGGCGTGCTCGACTGCTGCCGCGGTCGTACGGGGATGTTGCGCGGTTTGCGACCCCGGTCGCCCACGGCGGCGACCCGTGATCGATGCGGCGGCGCACGCCCGGCGCCGAGCATGGCCGGGTGACCGAGAACATCGCGGGACTGCCCATGTCCCCCCTGGAGATCCTCGCCCTGCTGGGTGCCGTCGCGCTGGTGGCGGCGCGCTGGCTTCCCCCCGCCGCCCGCCCGCGCGTGACGATCGCGGCGGGGGCGCTCCTCGTGCCGTCCGCGCTCGCGCTGGCCGTGACGGGGATCCGCTGGCAGCTGCTGCCGGTCCTGGCCGGCGCCGCCCTCGCGGCGCCGTTCGCCCTCTCCCCCCTGCTGCGGCGCCGGCGCCGTACCGGCCGGCCGGCGTGGCGGGCCCGCTGGTGGCTGGCGCTGCCGGGATCGGTGGCCTGCGCCGGCCTGATCGCCACCGGCCCGGTGGCCGCCTGGGCCTTTCCCGTGCCCGTGTTCCCCGAACCGTCGGGCGCCTTCGCGGTCGGCACCCGTGTGCTGCAGTGGACCGACCCGCGCCGCCCCGAGACCTTCACCGCCGATCCGAACGACCTGCGCACCGTCGTGGTCCAGCTCTGGTACCCGGCGCGGAAGAGCCCCGCGGGCACGCGGCGGGCCCAGTACCTGGGACGCACCGAGCGCGAGGCGCGCACCGTCTCCGAGGCCCTCGCCCGCGGCGTCGGCCTGCCGGGCTTCCTGGTCGACGGTGTTCCGCGGGCCCGCAGCCGTTCGGTCTTCGACGCCCCGGTGGCCGGCGGTGGCGAACGGTTCCCGGTCGTGCTGTTCTCCCCCGGGTCGGGCGGGGTGCGCACCCAGAACACCGCCTGGGCGGAGGAACTGGCCAGCCACGGCTACGTGGTCGCCGCCCTCGACCACCCGTACGACTCCGCCGCCGTCGTCCTCGCCGACGGCCGGACGGTCACCACCGAGACCGCCTCCAGCGGCGACCGGGACAAGGACGACGAGCTGGCGGCCGGCTGGACGGCGGTGCGGGCCGCCGACCTCGGCTTCGTCCTCACCCAGCTGGACACCCTGGACCGGGGCGGGATCGCCGACCCCCTGACCGGACGCCTGGACACCGGCCGGGTCGCGGTGAGCGGCCACTCCATGGGCGGCGCCGCCGCCCTGCAGGCGGCCCGGCAGGACCGCCGCTTCGCCGCCGTCCTCGACCTGGACGGCTACCCCCACGGCCCCACCACACCCGCCCTCGACCGGCCCACGCTCGCACTCACCCAGGCCCTCACCCCGGGAACCGACCCGCGCTACCTGCCCCGCCTCACCGAGGCACTCGACTCCAGCACCGCGACGAGCTACCGGCTCACCGTCCCCGGCGCCGCACATCTCACCTTTATGGACGGCCCCCTGTACCTGCCGCCCGTGCCCTCGCTCGTCGGCTCCCTGGGCCGCACCGAGAGCCCGCGCGTCGTCGCCGCGGCCACCCTCGCCTTCCTGGACGCCGTTCTGCGGGACCAGCCCGGCGACCCGGCTGGCGCCCTGCGGGCCTACGGCGACCTGAGCGTCCACCGCCCGGGCGGCCATGGGTGAGGCCGGGTGACGGGCGGCCCGGCGTCGGCCCGGTGACGGGTGGTTCAGCGCCGGCCCGGTGACGGGTGGTTCAGCGCCGGCCCGGTGCCGGGTGGTTCAGCGCCGGCCCGGTGCCGGGTGGTTCAGCGCCGTACGGGTGAACGAGCCGGGCGGCCCGCTCAGTGCCGGGCGACCGGTTCGGCCGTGAGCGCGCCGAGGAGGCCGAGCGCCTCCTCGGCCCGGCTGCCGGGCGCGGCCGTGTAGACGACCAGCAGGTGGTGCGCGGTGCCGGGGGCACGGAAGGTCTCGTAGTCGAGGGCGACCTCCCCGACGGCCGGATGGTGGAAGCGCTTGCGGCCGTGGCTCTTCTCGTGCACATGGCGCCCGGCCCACAGGGTGCGGAACTCCTGGCTGCCGAGGGAGAGTTCACCGAGCAGGCGGACGAGTTCGGGATCGTGCGGCCGTCGCCCGGCGGCCATCCGCAGGATGCCGACGGTGGTGCGGGCGGCCTCCGCCCAGTCGAGGTGGACCTCGCGCGCGTCCGGGTCGAGGAAGAGCCGGCGGGCCATGTTCCGTTCGCGCGGCGGCAGACGGGGGAAGTCGGCGATCAGCGCGGCGGCCATCCGGTTCCAAACCAGCACGTCGTTGCGGTCGTTCATGACCAGGGCGGGGGTGTCCGCCATCGCCTCGACCACCCGCCACAGCGCCGGGCGCAGCGCCTCCGAGCGCCCCGCCGTCCGGCCCACCGCCCGCCCCGCCGAACGCCCCGCCGCCCCGCCCGCCGCCCGGCGCGGCGGGCCGTCCAGGGGCAGGTGGACCCGGCCCGGCGGGAGGCGCTGGCGGCCGGGTTCACCGGGGCCCTGCACGTCCTGGGGGTCGTCCTGGCGGTGCTGTCCGCGGCGGGGGCGGTGCTCACCCACCGGGCTCTGCGGGAGCGGGGCGGGCGGGATTCGAAGGTGCGCCGGGGGTGAGCCGGGGGTGCGCCGGGGCGGTGCGCCGGACGGGCCGATGCCCCGTTGACGGCCGTGCCGCGCCCCTCTACAACGGAGCACAGGCCCCGATCCGCAACGGAGCACCGGCCCCGGACAGGCCGGCCCCGCCGCGGGGCACCACCGTCCACCGGGGCGGGCCCGACAGGTCCCGAGAGTTCCTGAGAGTTCCCGATTTCCCGACAGGTCCCGAGAGTTCCTGAGTTCCTGAGTTCCTGAGTTCCTGAGTTCCTGAGAGCTCGTGAGGAGCAATGCCATGGCTCCAGACGACAGCCGCTGCCCGGTGCTGGACATGACCGCCCGGCGCGTCCACCAGCAGAACGCGGAGCTGCGCGCCGCCGGACCCGCCGTACGGGTCGAACTCCCCGGCGGCATCATCGCCTGGTCCGTGACCCGCAGCTCGGTGATCCGCGCCCTGACCGGCGATCCCCGGATCTCCCGCGACCCGCGCAGGCACTGGCCCGGCCTGGCCTCGGTGCCCGAGGGGTGGCCGATGGGGCCGATCGCGTTCCAGCAGAACTTCTTCAACCTCTACGGCCGCGAACACCGCTCGGCACGACGGCAGATGGCGCCCTCCTTCTCGCCCCGCCGGGTGTCCGGGCTGCGGCCCCGGATCGAGGCGACGACCGCCGCCCTCGTCGGCGCGTTCCGCGGCCTGGGTCCCGGCGAGGCCGTGGACGTCCGCCGGGCCCTGTCGCTCCCGCTGACCATGACGGTGATCTGCGACCTCTTCGGCGTGCCCGCCGACATGCGGCCGCGGATCGGCACGTCGATGGACGCCCTGCTGACGACGACGGCCACGGCCGAGCGGATGACCGCCTCCCGGGCGGCGATCAACGTGGTGCTGACCGACCTGCTGGAGCTCAAACGGCGCTCCCCCGGGCCCGACCTCGCCACCGACGTGGCCGCCGTCGACACCGGCGACGGGACGGGCCGCAGCGAGGAGGAGTCCCGCGACATCCTCTTCCTGATGCTGGGCGCCGGGTACGAGACCGCGGTCAACCTCATCACCAGCGCCGTCCAGGCGCTCCTCACCCACCCCGGCCACCTGGCCCGGGTCCGCGAGGGCGGCCTCGGCTGGGGGGACGTCATCGAGGAGACCCTGCGCCACGAGAGCCCGGTGATGCACATCCCGCTGCGCTACCCGCTGGAGGACATCGACCTCGGCGAGGGCGTGGTCGTCCGGCGGGGCGAGCCGATCCTGCTCGGCTTCGGCGCGGCCGGCCGGGACCCGGAGGTCCACCCGCAGCGGCCGGACGACTTCGACCCGACGCGCCCCGACAAGGAGCACCTGTCCTTCGGCCACGGGCCGCACTTCTGCCTGGGCGCGCCGCTGGCCCGCCTGGAGGCCGAAGTGGCCCTGGAGGGGCTCTTCGGCGCCTACCCGGGCGCCGTCCTGGACCCGTCCAGGGCGGCGCCGGCCCGGTTGGAGTCCGTCATCATCAACGGCCCGTCCGAGCTCTGGATCGTCCCCACGCCCGCCCCGGCCGCCTGACCTCTGCCGCGAACGCCCGTTGTGCGCACGGTCGTTGCGGTACGGGCCGGCCGGCCCGGGAACCGGCCGAGGAAGGACTACGGGGTCACGGGTTCACGGGGCCGAAGATCGTGGTCGGCCTCGTCTGCTTCGGGGTCTCCAGGCTCTGCAGGCAGAGGGTGTACTTGGTGCTGCTGCGCTTGTAGGTGAAGTAGCCGTCGGCGGTGGAGAACTTCCTGCACGCGGCCTCGCCGTCGTCGGTGTCCTCCTCGCGGCCCACGACGCGGGCCTCGGCCTTGGGGTCGGAGCAGGGCACCACTTCGACGTCGGGGTTCTTGTCGACGAGGCCGGGCAGGGCGGCGGCGATCGGGTTGTTGTTGTGGATGCAGTCGCCGGCCTTGGCGAACTCGGGGTCGCGCTTCGCGACGAGGTAGATCACCGTGATCAGCAGCGCCGGGATGAGCACGCCGAGGATCGTGGGCCGCAGGTACACCGGCTTGCCGGGGTCCATCGGCGGGCGGGGCGCGCCGGGCAGCGGCTCCGCCAGCTTGTCGACCTTCAGGCGCTGCGGGATGTTGATCAGCATGATGATCGGGTTGACGATCATCGAGGGGATGCCCCACCAGCCCTGCCAGAGGCTGTCGGAGGTCATCTCGCGGTGGGTGGCGATGCCGCAGCTGCGGCAGAACGGCCCCCGGGTCTTCAGGTACTTCAGGATGATGATGAGGCCCAGGTGCCCGCGGAAGGTCGCGTCCACGGCCGGGACGGATCCGCAGTGCCGGCAGCTGAGCTGCCCCTCGCCGTAGCCGGGCAGGCCCGGGCCGGGTGCCGGGGCCTCGGAGGCGGGCTCGGTGGGCGCAGCGCTCTCGGGCAGCTCGGCAGACTGAGTGGAAATGGTGAAATCCCCCGTGACGGTCACGAATATGTGCGTCGGGAAACCTACCGCTGCCGGGGAGCCGGGAGGACCGATTTATTCACCGGCCGACGGAAGGTCGCCGAACCGTGATCACAAACCGGCCGATCGATGCCGAAACCTCCCCGGTCGGGCGTCCGACCGGCCCTGTCGGTGGCCCCGCGTACGGTCGTCCCATGGATGACCAGCAGGAATCGCACACGGCCGGAACTCCGGCGCACGGGGCGGCGCACGGGCCGGGAGACGACGTACGGCGGGCGTGGGGCCGGGTGACGGGGTGGCTGGAGCGGCACGACCCGGCGGTCTTCGCCTCCCTCGGCGGCCCGGCGAGCCGGGAGGACGTCGACCGGGCCGAACGGCGCATGGGCCTGACGCTGCCGCAGGAGTTGCGGCAGTGGCTGCTGGTGAACGGCATCGACGCCGGCACGCAGCCCGACATGCCCTCGTGCCTGGTGACGCGGGCCTGCGCCGTGCCCCTGCCCGGCGGCCACATCCTGCTCGGCCTGACGGACATCCAGCGGGTCCACCTCAGCCGGACGGCCCTGGAGGAGGCGGAACCGTCCGAGGACCCCGACTGCCCGTTCTGGCGCCGTACCTGGGTGCCGGTCGCCGCGGAGCGCGACGGGCTCTACGGGACGTTCCTGGACACGGCCACCGGAGCCGTCGGCACGTGGGCGGAGGCGTACTGCCCCGAGGAGGGCGTGTACGCCTCGCTGTCCGCGTTCTTCCACCATGCGGCGGACTGGCTGGAGGGAGCCCCCACGGGAGATTGGACCGGCCCCGGCAGGCCCGCCGCCTCCCGCGAGCCCGACCCCCGGCCGCAGGACGAGCCGATCCGCCGCTGGGCCCGCGCCCACGGCTTCCTCGTCAACGACCGCGGACGCGTCCCCTCGACCGTCCGCGAGGCCTACGAGGCGTCCCGGCGGTGAGCGGCCCCGCCGCCCCGCCGATGGCGCGGCGGCGAGGCGGTGCAGCCGTCGGCCGTGGCACCCGGTGGTGTGCGGCGCACGGAAAAAGAGTGAATCGGCGACCCTCGGTGGTGCCCGAACTGGCCTCGTGCGCGGCCTCAACGGCGCCCTGGCCGCACCTCGGTGGCCGTCCGGGATCCCTGGGGCGGGCGCCTGCCGGCAGGCGCCCACGCGGCCGTCCACGCCCTCATCAAAAGGGCTCTGACCTGGTGTTATTCCGAAATTCGCCTAGGCTGTGGAGTTCTGCCGGGACACCTTCGGAGGGGACACCGTGTGCCAGGAATCCAGCAGTTACGACGCCGCCCGCATCCAGGTGCTGGAGGGGTGGGAAGCCATTCGCAGGCGGCCCGGGATGTACATCGGCTCGACCGGTGAACGCGGCCTGCACCAGATGGTGTTCGAGGTCGCCGACCGGGCGGTGAAGGAGGTCCTGGCGGGCCGCGCCGGCCGCGTCGAGATCACGCTCGGGTCCGACGGTGGCGTGTGCGTCGCGGACGACGGCCCGGGCGTTCCCGTCCACGACGAGGGGGCTGCCGGCGAGCCCGGCCTCGGAGCCCTGCTGACCCGTATGCACGCCGGAGCGGGGATCCGCGGCGGCCGCCACGACGTGATGCTCGGCTACAACGGCGTCGGGCCCACCGTCACCAACGCCCTGTCGAGCCGGCTGACCGCCGAGGTGCGGCGCGAGGGGGTCCGCTGGGAGCAGGTGTTCGAGCGCGGTGTCGCGGTCGCCCCGCCCACCGAGGCGGGCCCGGCGACCGGCAGCGGGACCGTCATCACCTTCTGGCCGGACACCGGGATCTTCGGTGCGGCCGAGTGCTCGTTCGGTGAACTGGCGGACCGCTTCAGGGAACTGGCCCTGCTGAACCGGGTCCTGGACATCTCGCTGACCGACCGGCGCGGCCCGGGCGAGCCGCGGTCGGTCCGGTTGCGCTTCCCCGGCGGGACACGGGACTTCGTCGCCCTCCTCGACGACCGGGACGCGGCACCCGCTTCCACGGACATCATCGGCTTCGAGGGCGAGGACCCGCGGATGGCGGGGACGGTGGAAGCGGCCTGGCGGTGGCGCGGTCGCGGCGAGGAGAGGATCCGGAGTTTCGCCAACGGCCGGCCCACGCCGCGCGGTGGCACGCACGAGGCGGGCTTCCGGGACGGGGTGGCGGCCGCGCTCGACGCGTATGCGCGCAAGGGGCTCCTGTCGGCCGCGCCGGACCCCGTCCTGACCGCCGAGCAGGTCTGCGCGGGCCTGACGGCGGTCGTGTCGGTGAAGCTCGACGCTCCCGAGTTCCACGGCTCCACCTGGGACGTGCTCGGCGACGACACCGTGCGTGCCTGCGTCGCGCAGGCCGTCCGGGACCACCTGGGCACCTGGCTGGAGCAGCACCCGGAGCAGGCCGCGGCCGTCCTCGGCCGCCTCGTCCACGGCACCTGAGCACCCGGCCCCGCCGCCTCCCTCGAAGCGGCGGGGCCGGGGCGTTCGACAAGGTGTCAGGCGGGGCGGATGCCCGGGTTGCCGGCCTCGGTGGTGAAGGAGGCGGCGGTGGACAGGGTGCCGCCGGGGCGGGTGATGTGGGAGACCACCCGGTAGTCGGCGCGGACGCGGTGGCGGTCCAGGGTGAGGACGGTGTAGCCGCGGCGCCCGTCGTAGAACTTCATGTGCGGGTTGGCCGACATGAGGTTGTTCCAGTTGGAGGGCTTCTCCTCGCCGTCGCCGTCGCTGCTGATCGAGGTGCCGACGAACTCCACGCCCACGGTGCGGGAGCCGGGGTCGTCGAAGTTGCGCTTGACGTCCAGGGCGTAGGCCACGTGCACGTCGCCGGTGAGCAGCACGAGGTTCTTGACGCCGGAGCGGTCGACGGCCTGCAGGAAGCGCTCGCGGGCGGCCGGGTAGCCGTCCCAGGCGTCCATGGAGAGCTTGGAGCGCTCGGCGGTGGTGTTCTTGCGGCGGGAGAAGACGACCTGCTGGGGCACGACGTTCCAGGTGGCCCTGGAGCGGCGCAGGCCCTCGGCGAACCAGCGTTCCTGGGTGGCGCCCATCAGGGTGCGTCCGGCGGCGTCGGACTCCGGGGTGGGGTACTGCCAGCCGTCGCCGTTGGCCTGGTCGTCGCGGTACTGGCGGGTGTCGAGGATGTCGAACTGGGCGAGCTGGCCGAAGTGGACGCGCCGGTAGAGGGTCAGTTCGGTGCCGTGCGGCTGGGGCATGCGCAGCGGCTGGTTCTCCCAGTAGGCGCGGTAGGCGGCGGCGCGGCGGGCGACGAAGGGGGCCGGGTCCTGGTTCTTCTCCGGGATGCCGGCGGCGTAGTTGTTCTCCACCTCGTGGTCGTCCCAGGTGACGTACCAGGGGTGGGCGGCGTGCGCGGCCTGGAGGTCGGGGTCGTTCTTGTAGAGGGAGTAGCGCAGCCGGTAGTCCTCCAGGGTGGTGGTCTCGTGGTTGAAGTGGGCCGCGAGGGTGCGGTCGGTGTACTTGCGGTCGCCGCCGGCGGCGTCGATGCCGTATTCGTAGATGTAGTCGCCGACGTGGAAGACGGCGTCCAGGTCCTCGTTCGCGAGGTGGCGGTAGGCGGTGAAGTAGCCGTCCTCGTAGGCCTGGCAGGAGACGAGGGCGATGCGGGCGCTGTCGAGCTTCCGGCCGCGCGGCGGGGCGGTGCGGGTGCGGCCGACGGGGCTGGACCAGGAGCCGACGGTGAAGCGGTACCAGTACTCGCGTCCGGCGTCGAGGTCGTCGACGTCGACGTGGAGGGCGTAGTTGAACTCGGCGTGGGCGCGGGCGGTGCCGCGGCGCTCGACGCGGCGGAACTTCTCGTCGCGGGCGATCTCCCAGGCGACCTTGACCGAGCCGGTGGGCGGCAGGCCGGCGCCGGGCTCCAGGGGGCGCGGGGCCAGGCGGGTCCACAGCACGACGGCCTCGGGGGTGGCGTCGCCGGAAGCCACGCCGAGGGTGAAGGGGTTGTCGCCGATGGCGCGCGGGGCGATCTCGTTGTCGGCGGCGTGCGCGGAGGGCAGGTTGACGCCGAAGGCGAGCGCGGCGGCGGCCGAGGTGACGGTCAGGAAGCGGCGCCGGTCCAGGCGGGCGGCGGCCTCGCGCAGCATCCGGTCGGGCGTGGGGTGGTCGGCGGGGCGGGTCATCGGCGTGGTGGCCTTTCGCAGCTCGGGGGTGTGCGAAGGGAATTGGAGTGGACCGCCCCGTACGGCGGGGGTCGGGATCACGGCAGCAGAGTGATCATCCGGTGGGAGAGCGGTGAAGGTCCGGCACTTCACCCCGAACCGGACGGAAGGCCGCATTCCGGTTGCGTTCGCCGTGTCCCGACCGGCCCCGACCGGCCCCGGCCGGCCCCGCCCCGCACCCCGCGGGCCCCGGCACCCGCCCGTGCGCCCGGTGGGTGCGGCCCGCGCAATGGGCAGGTCAAGGCGCGCGGGCCGGACGCCTTCGGGCGGGCGGGCCCGGGCCGGACGCTCAGACGACTTCCAGGTTGGCCATCATCCCCATGTCCTCGTGCTCGGCGTTGTGGCAGTGGAAGAGGTAGCGGCCGCGGTAGCCGTCGAAGCGGGTGATGATCTCCGCGGACTCCCCCGGGCGCAGCGAGACGGTGTCCTTGAGGCCGGCGTCGTGGGGCAGCGCGGGCCTGCCGCCGCGGGTGAGGATGCGGAAGCCCACCAGGTGGAGGTGGACGGGGTGGTGGACGTCGGCGATCAGGCGCCAGATCTCGGTGTCGCCGAGGGGGACGGTGACGTCGGTGCGGGCGGGGTCGAAGGGGCGGCCGCCGATCAGCCAGCCGTGGCCGCCGTTCATGCGGCCGGCGCGGAAGGCGAAGTCGCGGGTGCGCACGGCGTCCTGGCGGCTCCATTCGGGCAGGTCGGTCGACAGGACGGGTGGGATGCGGCTGTCGTCGGCGGCGGGGCGGCGGGTGATGCGGAAGGCCATGATGTCGCGGGTGCGGCCGGTGCCGAGGCGGTTGACGAGGCGGACCAGGGAGCCGACGGGGGCGGCGGCGAAGTCGACGACGAGGTCGTGGCGTTCGGCGGGGGCCAGGGGCAGGGACTGGTGGGTGACGGGGGTGGCGAGCAGGCCCTGGTCGGCGCCGACCTGGACGAGGTCGAGGCGGCGGCCGTCCTCGGTGCGGGCCTCGATCTCGTAGTGGCGGGCGTTGGAGGCGTTGAGCAGGCGCAGGCGGTGGCGGGCGGCGTCGGTCTCGTGGACGGGCCAGGGGGCGCCGTTGACGAGGACGACGTCGCCGAGGACGCCGGCGAGGTGGGGTTCGGTGACGCCGGGGCGCTCGCGCAGGGTGGGGTCGAGGGAGGGGTAGGTCAGGGCGCCGTCGGCGGTGAAGGCGCGGTCGGTGATCATCAGGGGGATCTCGCGGGGGCCGGCGGGCAGGCCGAGGGCTTCCTCGGCGTCGTCGCGCACGATGTGCAGGCCCGCGAGGCCGCGCCACAGGGCGGGGGCGGTGAAGTCCATGCGGTGGTCGTGGTACCAGAGCAGGGTGGGGCGCTGGTCGTTGGGGAAGGTGTAGTCGCGTGTGCGGCGGCTGGTGACGGCGCGGGGGTCGGTCATGGCGCCGCCCATGCCCGGCATGCCGTCCGCGCCCTGCATGCCGGGCATGACGTGGGGGGTCTCGGGCCAGCCGGCGGGCAGGACGAGGTCGGTGGGGTAGCCGTCGGAGTCGGCGGGGGTGTGCCCGCCGTGGAGGTGGACGACGGTGGGTACCGGCAGTTCGTTGCGGTGGGTGACGGTGACGGGCCGGCCGCGGCGGGCCTCGATGGTGGGGCCGGGGAAGGTGCCGCCGTACGTCCACAGCCGGGTGGTGAGGCCGGGCAGGATCTCGGCGTCGGTCTCGCGCTGGACGATCTCGTAGCGGTCGGCTCCGCCGTCGGTGGACAGGGGCTTGGCGACGGCGGGCAGCGGCAGCGGCACCTGGTAGGGGGGTGGCAGGGCGGCGGTGCTGCGCAGTTGGGCGCCGGTGGTGGCGGGGCGGCGGGCGAGGGTGGCGGCGGTGGCGAGGCCGGTGGTGGTGAGCAGGCCGAACGCGCCGCCGATGCCGAGGATCTGACGGCGGGTCATGCCGAGCGGGCGGCCGGGGCGGGGTTCAGTCACGGTCGCCCTCCCGGCGGGCGGGGCGGCGGGCGGGCAGCGGGGTGCGCCACAGGGCGATGGTGAGGACGACGGTGGCGGCGATGGTGGCCACGCCCAGGGGCAGGTGCAGCCACAGGGCGCCGTCGCGTCCGGCGAAGTACTGGACGGTCTCGGCCGCGACGACGGCGAGGGTGGCGGCCGCCGGCCAGCCGCGGCGCAGCCGGATCCACACCACGAGGGCGGCGATCAGCTGGAGGTAGCCGAGGGAGGTGACGGCGTTGGCGCCGGCGGCGTGCCAGGAGAGGGCGTCGTAGTCGCCGCTGAGGTAGACGCCGGCGAAGACGGGCTGGCCGAAGACGGCGGCGGTGTGGGCGGCGGCCAGGGCGCGCAGGGTCCGTCCGGCGGGCCCGGTCCGCTCCCCCGCGGCGGACCGGGCCCTCGGCTCCGGTGGGGTCCTGTCGGCGGCGATGGCCATGGGCGTCCTTCCTCGAACCGTTGCCGGGCCGCGCTGTGTGCCGGTGCGCGGCCCCGCCCATGACGCTATGACCGTCCGGTTATCCTGTCTAAGATCAATATTGCTATGGCGTTATGACGCCTCGGGCATGGGGGCGCCGGTGGACCTGAACACGCTCGCGCAGTTCCTGGCGGTGGCGCGGCTGGAGCACCTGAGCCGGGCCGCCGAGGAACTGCGCGTCGCCCAGCCGTCGTTGAGCCGCTCCATCGCCCGGCTGGAGGCCGAGCTGGGCACCCCGCTGTTCGAGCGGGGCGGGCGGCTGCGGCTGAACGCGGCCGGGCACCTGTTCCGCGGCTACGCGGAGCGTTCGCTCGGTGAACTGGAGGCGGGCCGACGGGCGGTGGCGGAGGCCGCCGGGCAGGGACTGGGCACGGTGCGCCTGGCCTCGGAGACGTTCCTGGCCTTCAGCGGGCCGCTGGCGGCGTTCAAGCGCGGCCACCCGGGGGTGGAGATCGAGCTGCACCAGCTGTCCGCGCAGGAGGCGGCGCGGCGGCTGCGGGCCCAGGACGTCGACCTCGCCGTCTTCTCCCAGCCCGTCGCCGCCGAGGGCCTGGAGTCGGTGCCGCTGCTGGACGAGGAGGTGGGGCTGGCCGTCCCGGTGGGCGACCCGCTGGCCGGCCGCACCTCGGTGGGCGTCGAGGAGCTCGCCGAACGCCCGTTCATCGCCGCCCGCCCCGGCCACTGGCAACGCCGCCTGCTGGACCGGCTGTTCGCCGCCCGCGGGCTGGTGCCGCGGATCGTCTGCGAGAGCGACGAGGCCGGCGCCATCGCCGAACTGATCAGCGCGGGCCTGGGCATCGGCCTGGTGCCCGCCGTCGCCCGGCGCACCGCCACCCGCCTGCCGCTGGTGTGGGTCGGCGTCGACAGCCCCGACTGCCGGCGCTCCCTGACCCTGTTCTGGGACGCGCGGGCCCGCCTGCCCGCCGGCGCCCGGCTGCTGCGCGAGGCGATCGCGGGCTGGGACTGGGCGGGCGGCGGTCGGACAGAGGCCGGCGGGCGGGCTGCCGGCGGCTTCTGACGGCCGGCAGGCGGACGGCGGGCGGACGGCGGCTTCTGACCGCCTGCCCCGTTCGAGTGCCGCTACAGCTTCGCGGCCGAGAAGGTGTCGCACTGGGCGAAGTCGCCGCTGCGGTAGCCGGTGGTGAACCAGGCCTTGCGCTGCTCGGCGGAACCGTGCGTCCAGGCCTCCGGGTTGATCCGCCCGGTGGCCTGCTGCTGGATCCGGTCGTCGCCGACCGCCGCCGCCGCGTCCAGGCCCTGGGCGATGTCCTGGTCGGTGAGCGAGGCGATCAGCGGACGGCCGGTGGAGGGCTGCGGGGTGGTCGTCGCGTGGTGCGCCCACACCCCGGCGTAGCAGTCGGCCTGCAGCTCCAGGCGCACCGAGCCGCTGGTGGCGCCCTGGCGGTCGTTGCCGACCTTCTGCATGGCGCCGGTGAGGTTCTGGATGTGGTGGCCGTACTCGTGGGCGACGACGTAGGACTCGGCGAACGGGCCGCCCTTGGCGCCGAAACGGGCGGACAGCTCGTTGAAGAAGCCCAGGTCGACGTAGGCCTTCTTGTCGCCGGGGCAGTAGAACGGGCCCACCGCCGAGGTCGCCGCCCCGCAGGCGGTGGAGACCTGGCCGGTGAACAGCACCGTCTCGGCGTTCTTGTACGGGACCTTGGCGGCGCGCGGCAGCTCGGTGCGCCAGAACTCCTGGAGGCTGTTGGTGACCGCCACGATCCGGCAGTCCTGGCGCTTGTTGGCGTCCGCCCCGGTCTTGCAGGCCTGCTGCGCCTCGCCGGCGGTGCGCACGCCGGAGGAGTTGGAGGAGGAGCCGGAGCCGGAGGACAGGCCCAGCAGCTGCGGGTCGACCCCGAGGACGACGGCGAACAGCACCGCGATCAGGCCCAGGGCCCCGCCCCCGATGGCGATCTTCCCGCCCGGGATGCCGCGCCGGTCGTCCACCTGCGAGGTATCGAGGTCGCCCTGGTCGTCGAACTGCATGTGCCCCTGCCTGCCCGCTTCTGTCGCGTTCCGCCCTACTGGTGACGGTCTGTACCGTCGACGGCCCGGCCCAGCCTACGGGCCCCGCCCCGGATCGCGCCGCAGCGGGTCCCGGCTGCCCCGACCGGCGGTCCCGCCCGGCGGTCCTGCCCCGGCGGCCCGGGCGCGGTCGGGCGGGCGCGGTCAGGCGGGCGCCGGGGCGCCGACGACGCGCAGCAGCTCCAGACGGGAGGCCGACTCACCGCCCGGCGCGGCGGTGTGCACCAGCAGCAGCTGGTCCTCGCCGCCGGCGGCCAGCACCTCGCACTCCAGCTCCAGCGGCCCCACCACCGGGTGCAGCACCCGCTTGCGGCCGCTGCGCCGCCGGGCGACCTCGTGGCGCTCCCAGCAGGAGGTGAACTCCTCGCCGCTGGCGAGGAGTTGCTCCAGCAGTTCGGCGGCGCGCCGATCCCCGGGGCGGGCGGTGCGGGCGGCGCGCAGGGAGGCGACGTGGGCGCGGGCGAGGTCCTCGTGGTCCTCGGGCGGGAACAGCGCCCGGACGCCCGGTTCGGTGAACCAGCGCAGCAGCAGGTTGCGCCGCTCGGGCGCCAGGGCGGTGACGTCGCCGAAGACGGCGGTGGCCATCGGGTTCTGCGCGAGGACGTCGCCGAGGTCGGAGACGACCTGGGCGGGCGTGTCGTGCAGCCGGTCCAGGATCAGCAGCAGCCCGGGCCGCACGTGCCCGAGCGGCCCGTGCCGGCGCGGCGGCTCGTGCCCGGCGAGGCGGAACAGGTGGTCGCGCTCGTCCTCGCTCAGCCGCAGCGCCCGCGCCAGCGCCGCGAGCAGCTGCGGCGAGGGCTGCGGGCCGCGCCGCTGCTCCAGGCGCGCGTAGTAGTCCACCGACAGCCCCGCCACCTGCGCCACCTCCTCCCGGCGCAGCCCCGGTGTGCGCCGCCGGACCCCGGGCGGCAGCCCCAGGTCGGCGGGGGCGAGCCGGGCCCGGGTACGGGTGAGGAAGTCGGCCAGTGCCGCTCGGTCGATCATGCCCCCAGCATGGCCCGCCGGAGCCCGCCGCCACCAGGGACCGGCGGTCCCCCGCTCGCGGACGCCGTCACCCGTCGGCGCGCGGTGGGTGTCCGCGGCGCCGGGCCCGGAACAGGACGTGGCCGCTGTCGCCCTCGGGCACGAACTCCTCGTGGACCACGTCGAAGCCGGCGCTCACGAGCCACCCGCGGCTGGTGGCGGCGTCGGCGTGGCTCCACCACATCGCGGCCCCGCCGCCGAGCCAGTTCTCGTCGGTGCCGGTCCAGGCCCGGTGCCCGGTGGTGCTCAGGAACCAGCCTCCCGGCCGCAGCCAGTGGGCGATCCGCCCCAGCAGGGCCGGCTGTTCCTCCACCGGCACATGGATCAGGGTGTACAGGCAGACGACGGCGTCGAAGCGGCCCCGGGGAAGCTCCACGGTCGTAGCATCGGCCCGGATGAAGTCGGCGCCCGGCACGAGCTGCCGGGCCCTGCGGACCTGGACCTCGCTGATGTCGACCCCCGTCACCCGGTGGCCCGCCGCGACCAGGGACCGGGCCACGGGAACCCCGGTGCCACACCCGATGTCCAGGACGGCCGCGGCCCCGGGGAGCCGGCCGAGCAGCTCCTCGATCCACGGTCCGTACTTCGTCCCGCTGCCGAACGCCCGCTCGTAGTGCTCCGACAGCACGTCGTACCCGCGCCGGACCACTTCCTTCGGATTCTCGTCGTCCACGCGCGCACGCTACGGCGCGCCCGCCGGGAGCGCGACCGCTTTTCACCCGGCCCCGGCCGGCCCTGCGCCCCGGGCCGTGCGAGCGCCAGGGCCGAGGGCACGCGGCCCCAGCCAGGGATCGGCGGTCCCTGGATCGGGAGGTCTCTGCCGCACCGCTCGGGGCGCGGGCAGGGTGGTGGGTGTCGAAGGTGATCAACTCTCCTGGAGGAGGCGGACGATGGCGACGATCCTGGTGACGGGCGCGACGGGTTCGGTGGGCAACAGGCTGGTGCCGCGGCTGGTGCGGTGGGCGGAGGCGGACGGGTCCTCGGTGCGGGTGCTGGTGCGGGACGCCGCGAAGGCGCGGGCCCTGGACGGGGTGGAGGTGGTGGTCGGCGACCTGTGCGAGGAGGCGGACCGGGCGCGGGCGCTGGAGGGCGCCGAGGTGGTGCTGAACGCGGCGGCGGCGCTGCGCGGGGTGCCGGACGAGGCGGCGTGGGCGGTCAACCGGGACGCGGCCGTCGCCCTGGGGCGGGAGGCCGCGAAGGCCGGGGTGCGGCGGTTCGTCCACACCAGTACGAACCTGGTGTACGGGCGGGGGCTGGGGCGCCCCGCCGTGGAGGGCGACCGGCTCGCACCGGATCCGGCATGGGGGGTGTACGCGGCGTCCAAGGCGCAGGCCGAGGCGGGGCTGCGCGCCCTGGGGGACGAACTGCCTCTGGTGGTGGCCCGGTTGGCGTTCGTGTACGGGCAGGGCGATCCGCACCTGGCGCAGTCGCTGCACTGGGCGGCGAACTGGCCCGCGCACCAGCGCCTGGCGGTGGTGCACCACGCGGACGTGGCGCGGGCGCTGTGGCGCGCGGTGGTGACGCCCGGCATCGAGGGGCGCACGTACAACGTCGGCGACGACGCGCCGCTGACGGCCTGGGACCTGTACGCGCTCAACGGTCGGACGCACCCCGGCAGTTCACCGTCCGAGGCGGCCGAGCCGGCCGAGCCGTTCGACCCGTGGGAGGGACAGGTGTCCACGGCGGCGGCGCGCCGGGAGCTGGGCTGGCGTCCGCTGTACCCGTCGGCGTGGGCGGCGGCCGACGCCGGGGCGCTGTAGCGGACGCCGTCCGGCCCTCCCGGTACGGGGAGGGCCGGGCGACGCCGCACAGCCGGCCGGCGCCGCTCAGCCGGCCCGCGCCGCTCAGCCGGCCCGCGCCGCTCGGCCGGTCCGTGCCGCTCAGCCGGCCGGCGTGGGCGCGGGGGCGTAGCCGGCCGGGCGGGTGGTGAAGGTGCCGCGGCCCTGGGTGCGGCCGCGCAGGCGGCCCGCGTAGCCGAACAGTTCGGCCAGCGGCACCAGTACGCCGACCCGGGCGGTGGCGCCGTGGCCGGGTTCGGTGGAGCGGACGTGGCCGCGGCGGGCGGCGAGGTCGCCCAGGACGGTCCCGAGGGCGTCCTCGGGCACGGTGACGCTCACTTCGGCCAGCGGTTCCAGCAGGTGCATCCGCGAGGCGCGCAGGGCCTCGCGCAGGCCGAGGCGGGCGGCGGTGCGGAAGGCGAGCTCGGAGGAGTCCTTGGGGTGGGTGGCCCCGTCGGTGAGGGTGACGGCGACGCCGGTGACCGGGTGCCCGCCGAGCGGGCCCTCGGCCAGGGCGTCGCGGCAGCCGGCCTCGACGGCCTGCACGTACTCGCGCGGCACCCGTCCGCCGGTGACGGTGGAGGTGAACGCGAACTCCCCCTCGGTGCCCGCCGGCAGGGGGTGGACGTCGAGGACGAGGTGGGCGAACTGCCCGGCGCCGCCGTCCTGTTTGGCGTGCCGGTAGGTGAAGCCGGTGACGCCCTCGGTGAGGGCCTCGCGCAGCGCGACGCGCGGGCGCCCGACGACCGCTTCGACGCCGGCGTCGCGCCGGACCTTCTCCACCGCGACCTCCAGGTGCAGTTCGCCCAGGCCGGACAGGGTGCGCTGGCCGGTCTCCGGGTCGGTGGCCACGCGCAGCGAGGGATCCTCCTCGGCCAGGCGGGCGAGGGCGGCGGCGAGCTTGTCGGTGTCGGCGGCGCGGCGGGCCTCGACGGCGACGGTGACGACCGGTTCGGCGCTCACGGGGGCCTCCAGGACGATGGGGTGGTCGGCGTCGCACAGGGTGGCGCCGACGCGGGTGTGCTTGGGGCCGACGACGGCGACGATGTCGCCGGCGCGGGCCGTGTCGGTCTCGGTGTGGCGGTCGGCCAGGACGGTGAGGATGCGGGCGACGCGCTCGCGGCGGCCGGTGGCGGTGTCGAGCACGGTGGCTCCCTTGTGGAGGGTTCCGGCGTACAGGCGCAGGTGGGTCAGGCGCCCGGTCGGGGCGGAGGTGACCTTGAACGCCAGGGCGGTCAGGGGCTGTTCGGGGTCGGGGTCGCGCTGCTGGGCACGGTCGGCGGAGCGGGTGGGCGGGACGTCGAGCGGGGAGGGCAGGTAGGCGACGGCGGCGTCCAGGAGCGGTTCGATGCCGCGGTTGCGGTAGGCGGAGCCGCACAGCACCACGACCACCTCGCCGGTGCGGGTGAGGTCGCGCAGGGCCGCGGTGAGGGTGTCGGCGCCCAGGGTGGCGCGGGCGCAGAACTCCTCCAGGGCTTCGGGGTGCAGTTCGGCCACCGCCTCCTCCAGGGCGCGGCGGCGCTCGGCCGCCACGGCTTCGAGGCCGGCCGGGACCGGGCCTTCGTGCAGGGTGCCGTCCTCGTCCCAGGTGAGGGCGCGCTGGCCGACCAGGTCGACGACGCCGGTGAACGACTCCTCGGCGCCGATGGGCACGTGGACGGCCAGCGGGCGCGGATGCAGGCGTTCGCGGATGGCGGCGACGGCGGCGTCCAGGTCGGCGCCGGCGCGGTCGAGCTTGTTGACGAAGGCGATGCGCGGCACGCCGTGGCGTTCGGCCTGGCGCCACACCGACTCGCTCTGCGGCTCGACGCCGGCGACCGCGTCGAACACCGCCACCGCGCCGTCGAGCACCCGCAGGGAGCGCTCGACCTCGTCGGCGAAGTCGACGTGGCCGGGGGTGTCGATGAGGTTGATCCGGTGCCCGGCCCAGGCGCAGCTGACGGCGGCGGCGAAGATGGTGATGCCGCGGTCGCGCTCCTGGGGGTCGAAGTCGGTGACGGTGGTGCCGTCGTGGACCTCGCCGCGCTTGTGGGTGGTGCCGGTGAGGTAGAGGATCCGCTCGGTGACGGTGGTCTTGCCGGCGTCGACGTGGGCGAGGATGCCGAGGTTGCGGACGGCGGCGATGCCGGCGGTCGCGGCGGCGGTGGTGCCGGTGGCGGTGGTGGTGCCGCGGGTGGTGCTGCGGGTGGTGGTGTGGGTGCGCATGGCCCGGGTGCCTTTCGAGGCGGTTCCGCTCATGGGGTGGGCGCGCGATTCCAGCAGTGCCGACGGATCGTCGGATTCATGACCACGGAATGGGGTTACGGCCGGACAGGCCGGTGTCAGACGGTGGCGGCACTGCTCCGGTGCCGGCCGCGCAGCGGGCACCGGAAGGCCGAGGACACCAGGATCACCTCGTACCGCGACGCGGGAGAGGGGGCGGCGGCGCTCTGCTTCGGCATGGCCGCCCGCCCCCTCTCTCGTCCCGTTCGTCGTCGCGGTCGTCGCGTTGTCGCGGCGGGCCGCGCGTCGGGGCGCGGCCGCGTGGCGAGTGTAGGGAAGGCGGGCCGGCCGGTGCGACGGGTTTTACGGTGCCGGGTTTTACGGTGCCGGGTCCTACGGCGCCCGGAAGCGCAGCACCGGCTCCGACCAGCCGTCGTCGCGCACCCCGGCGTCCAGGGCGGCGCCGATGGCCCGTTCCTCGTACGCGAAGTGGGAGTCCATGATGGCGGCGAGTCCGTCGAGTTCGCGTCCGATCGCCTCCAGGTCGGCGCCGGTGGCGCCCTGGACGCCGGCGTCGGACTGCCCGGCGGCCCGGTCGGCGAGGTGGCGCACCCGGGCGAGGATGTGGGTGATGAAGCCGTGGTCCTCGACGAGTTTGCCGATGGTCGGTGCCAGGTCGGGGCGTTCTTGCAGGAGTTGGGCGAACAGGCCGGTGTCCTCGCCCTGGTGGTGGTTGGTCAGGGCGGTGCAGAAGGCCAGGCAGTGGGTGAGGAGTTCGTTGCCGTCGCCATCCGGGCGGCGGGGCCGGCCGAGGTTGGTGCGCAGGTCGGCGAGGCGGCGGCGCAAGTCCTGGTGCGCGCGGGAGAGTTGCAGGCTGAGGGCGGCCGTACGGCCGGTGGAGGGGGAGGCCACGGGTGGCGGTCCCTTCGGTTCCGCACCTCCATGCCTGACGCAGTCCGTCACCGGCACGCGATGCTCGCGCCATCGGATCACGCGCCCCGGCCGGAAGGCAAGCGGGGCTCCTGCGCCCCGGGTGGTGTCCCGGGGCCGCCGTCACGCTCCGCCGGCGAGGTCGTGCAGGGTCGCCCCGGCCTTCGGGGTCAGGACGAGCGGGCCCCGGCCGCTCGTCCACACGGCCCGCACGTCGAGGCTTCGGAGGCGCCAGCCGTCGGGGGTGCGCACCGCCTCGCCGGTGAACGTGCCGCCGACGTCGAAGTGGCCGCCGGGTTCCTCGCCGCGCGCCTGCTGGGTCGAGGCGAGGTGGACGTGCGCCATGACGGCGTTCCAGCGCACCGCGGCCCGGTCCCCGTCCAGCTCGATCATGTGGTTGGCGCCCACGTGCTGGGTCCGCTCGAACTTCCCGAGGGTCGCCTGCTCGGACTCGGCCAGCCCGTCGATGCCCTCGTGGTCCCCCACCGGCGTGGTGATCCGCACGTCGGGGGTGAAGTAGCGCCGCGCCCACGCCTCGTCGAACCGCCCGCCGCCGCGGGGCACCGTGTCGAGGCTGAGCAGGTAGCCGTCGATGAGGCCGGTGATGTCGGCGCGGTCGGTGAGGGCCTGGACCCGCCGTTCGAGCGCGGCGAGGTTCGCGGTGGTGGTGACGGTGGTCATGGCCCTGGCTCCTCGGGATCGCTGTGCGTGCCGCGTCCGGTCCGGCCGCGCACCACGGAGGCTAGGACCTCAAGTCGACTTGAGATCAAGGTCCCGGTCCGGAGTCCGGCGGGCCCGCCCGGCGGCGGGTTCGGCGGCCGCGCCGGCGCGCGGGCGTCCGAGCAGGATGCCGGCGAGCACCAGCGCCAGTCCCGCGCCCTGGCGCACCCCGAAGGGGTCGCCGTCCAGCGCGGTGCCCAGCAGCACGCCGGTGAGCGGGTTGAGCAGTCCGAGCAGGCCCACCGTGCCGGCCGGCAGGTGGCGCAGCCCGGCGAACCAGCAGGTGAAGGCGAGCGCGGTGGCGACCACGGTGGTGTAGCCGAAGGCGAGCAGGGTGGGCCCGTCCGCCGGTGGGGGCGCGCCCTCGGCGACGACGGCGAGCGGCAGCAGCACCAGGCCGCCGGCGGTCAGCTGCCAGGCGGTGGCGGTGAGCGGGTCGGCGCCCTCGCGCCAGCGGGCGGCCAGCACGTAGCCGACGGAGGAGACGAGCATCGCGGCCGCGGAGGCCGCCAGCCCGGCCCAGCCGATCCCCTCCCCCGTTCCGGCCAGTGCGAGGGCGACCCCGGCCAGGCCCACCACCGACCCCGCCAGGTGCGCGCGGCGCGGCCGCTGCCCGGCCAGCGCCCAGGCGGTGAGCAGCAGGGCCAGCGGGGAGGCGGCCATGAGGGTGGCGGCGGCGCTGGTGGGCAGCAGTTGGGAGGCGAGGTAGAGCAGGACGAAGAAGGCGGCGGTGTTGAGCAGGCCGAGCAGGGCGCTGCGCCACCACCAGGCGCCGTGCGGGCGGCGGCGGGCGAGGGCGAGCAGCAGCAGTCCGGCGGGCAGGGCGCGCAGGGCGGCGCCCCACAGGGGGCGGTCGGCGGGCAGGTGGGCGTGGGTGACCCAGTAGTTGGCGCCCCAGGCGACGGGGGCGAGGGCGGTGAGCAGCACCCAGCGTTTGGTGGCTTCCATGGAAGGCAATATAGCTTCCTGGGAAGCTACTGGCGTAGGGTGGTGTCCATGGAGCCCGACCAGCACGAGGACCGGCACGAAGAGCGGCACGAGGACCGGTGCGAGGAGCGGTCCCCGGACCACGTCGCCCAGATCCAGGCCGCGTGGCGGCGCGAGCGCCCCGACCTCGACGTCTCCCCGCTGGCCGTCATCGGGCGCCTGCACCGCCTCGCCGCCCGCCTGACCGCCGAGCTGACCCTCGTCTACCAGCGCTACGGCCTGGGCGAGGGCGAGTTCGACGTGCTCGCCGCGCTGCGCCGCGCCGGCGCCCCGTACGAGCGGGCCCCGGGCGAGCTGGCCGCGCACACGATGGTGACCACCGGCGCGATGACCAAGCGGATCGACCGGCTGGAGCGCGCCGGGCTGGTCACCCGCCGCCCCGCCATGGACGACCGGCGCGGGCGCGTGGTCGCCCTCACCGACGCCGGCCGGCGCCTGTTCGACGAGGCGTTCACCGCCCACCTGCGCAACGAGCACCGCCTGCTGGCGCACCTGAGCACCGAGGAGGCCGCCGCCCTGCAGGGCCTGCTCACCGCCTGGCAGCACCGCCTGGACGGCACCGGGGACGCGGGTGGAAGCCGCACCGGTGGAAGCGGCGCCGGGGGCACCGGGGACGCGGGCCGTACGGAGCGGGGCGGTGACGGCGGACCGTGAGAAGCTGACGCATGGCCAGCGAGACTCCCCCGCCCGACGCCCCGCCGCCGCACCACCGGCACTCCTCCGCTCCCCCGCCCGGCTGGCGGAACCCGGAGGTGCGGGCCGCCCGGCGCCTGGTGGAGATGCTCCAGGAGCTGCGGGTGCTCCAGACCGGCGTGCAGATCGTCTTCGCGTTCCTGCTCGGCGTCGCCTTCACCCCGCGCTTCCCCCAACTCACCGACGCCCAGCAGGACATCTACATCGTCACCCTGCTGCTGTCGGTCGTCTCCTCGGCCGTCCTGGCCACCCCCGTCGCCCTGCACCGCGGCCTGTACCGCCACCCCGGCAAGGCGCGGATCGTCGACGTCTCCGCCCGCATCGCCCAGGTGGGCCTGCTGCTGCTCGCCTGCGCGCTGACCGGCGCCGTGCTGCTGGTCCTCGACGTCGTCCTCGGCACCGTGCCGGCGGTGCCGATCACCTGCGCCATCGCGCTGGTCTTCGCCGTGCTGTGGTTCGTCCTGCCCTGGGCGGTGCGCCGCTCCGCCACCCACCACCGGGCCTGACCCGACGGCCACCGTCGCCCTCGCCACCGCCGCCCTCGCCACCGCCGTCTTCGCCACCGCCTTCGCCATCGCCGCCTTCGCCGCTGCCGCCGCCCGCAGCGGGGTTGCACGGGCGGCGGACCACGGACCGGGCCGGGGCCGGCTGCCGGGCGCCGGGGGCCGGGCCGGGAGGCGCCCGCCGGGCCGCCTCCCCCACCCCACAGAGCCCACCCGCACCCCGGACCGCTTACCGTGCCGGTATGCATACCGACGAAAGCCCGTGGGACGTCCTGCTGATCGGCGGCGCGTCCGGCCTCGGCAAGAGCCGCGCCGCCGCCCGCCTGTCCGCCCGGCACGGCGCGTTCGTGGTCGAGTTCGACGACGTCGTGGCCGCCCTCCAGGCCGCCACCACCCCCGCCGGCCACCCCGGCCTGCACCACTTCGCCACCGTGCCCGACCCCGACGCGCTGCCCGCCGACCGCGTCCTGGAGCTCCAGATCGCCACCGCCCGCGCCCTGGACGACGCGCTGCTGGGCGTCGTGCGCAACCGGCTCACCGTGGACGTGCCCGCGATCGTGGAGGGCGACTACCTCACCCCGGCCGCCGCCGCCCGCGCCGTTGCCGAGGCCGCCGGGCAGGGCCGGCGCGTGCGCGCGGTCTTCCTGCACGAGGACGACCCGCGGCGCATCGGCGCCAACTACGCCGACCGCGAGCCCGGTTCGGGCCCGCAGCCCGAGCGCGCCGCCGTCAGCGCCCGCTACAGCACCTGGCTCGCCGACCAGGCCCGCGCCCACGCGCTGCCCGTGGTCGACTGCCGCCCGTACGCCACCCTGCCCGAGCGCCTGGCCGCGGCCCTGGCGTGACCCCCGCGAGGGCGGAGGCGGCGGCGGGACGGCGGGTGGCGTGACGGCGGATCAGGCGTCCTCGATGTCCGAGATCAGCTTGGTACTCAGGTCGCTCTGCACCGCCAGCCGGGTGTGCCCGGCGTCGGGGCCGGTACCCCAGGTCAGGGTGACGGTGGTGAACAGGTGCCCGGCGCCCGAGTCGTGGTAGAGCACCTCCCAGCGGGTGGGCACGTCCTGGGCGCGCAGCACGCCGTCGGCGTGGTTGGCCTCCTCCCAGGCCGCCAGCCGCTGACGGAAGTCCTCGGTGAGGTAGTGGGAGCGCAGCTGGTCGCCCAGGTCGTCGGTGCCGTCGGAGACGGCGTCGATGTAGGCGCCGTAGAAGTCGGCCACCCGGTCCACCGCGGAGTCCGGGCTGCCGCTGCGGACCGCGGAGCCCGCGGCGGTGTCGGCGTCGGCGTCGGTCATGACATCCCCATCCGTCAGGGCCGGGGGTGGCACGCTCCCGCCCCGGCCGGTCGGTTCGACCTGTAGACCCAACGAGCCTGCCCACCGGAGGTTGCGCCCCGGTCCGCCTCCCTCACCGGCCGGGGGCGGCGTTCGGGTCAGCCCGGTGCCTGGTGCCCGTCGTCGTACGCGGCGCGCGCCGCGAGCACCTGCGGCATGTGGCACTCGGCCCAGGCCTTGATCTGCCGCATGAGCGGCAGCAGGTCGCGCCCGAGCGCGGTGAGCGCGTAGTCGACGCGGGCCGGCACCCCGGCGGTGACGGTGCGCCCGACCAGGCCGTCGCGTTCCAGGGCGCGCAGGGTCTGGGTGAGCATCTTCTCGCTCACCCCGGCCAGGCGCCGGCGCAGGCCGCTGTAGCGCAGCGGTCCGTCGGCGAGGGCGTTGACGACGAGGCTGGCCCACTTGTCGCCGATCCGGTCGAGGAGTTGGCGGGCCGGGCACTCGGCGAGGTAGGCGTCGTAGTCGGCGGCCTCGGCGGCGCGGCGCTGGGCGGCGGTCGTGGTGGGCACCGGCCCACTCTCCTTTCCGTACGGTACGCACCTTCGGGTGCGTCCTTCCCCGTGGAGAGTAACTCTCCTTAGGTTGGGTGGAGTTGCCGATGCGTGAGCCGACGGCGCGAGCCGAGGCGCGAGGGGTGTGGGTGCGATGCGTGCCGTGGTGGTGCGGGGGTTCGGTGGTCCCGAGGTGCTGGAGCTGGTGGAGGTGGCGCTGCCGCAGCCGGGCCGCGGGCAGGTGCGGGTGCGGGTGGCGGCGGCCGGGGTCAACCCGGTGGACGCGGTCACCCGTTCCGGGGTGCTCGCCGGGGCCGGGCTGATGGCGCCCCGGGCGGTGACCGGGATCGGCTGGGACGTGGCCGGGACGGTGGACGCCGTCGGCCCCGGCGTGACGCGATTCGCCCCCGGGCAGCCGGTGGTGGGCCTGCGCGACCGCCTGGACACCGACCTCGGCACCTACGCCGAACAGGTCGTCCTGGACGCGGACACCCTGGCCCCCGCCCCGGCGGGCGCCACCCTCGCGCAGGCCGCGACGCTGCCGCTGAACGGCCTCACCGCGCTGCAGGCCCTGGACCTGCTCGACCTTCCGGCCGGCTCCACCGTCCTGGTCACCGGCGCCGCGGGAGCGGTCGGCGGCTTCGCCGTCGAACTGGCCGTCCTGCGCGGCCTGCGGGTGGTCGCACTGGCCGGGGAGGGCGACGAGCCGCTGGTGCGCGGGCTGGGCGCCGAGTGGTTCGTGCCGCGCACGGCGCCCGATGCGGCCGCCGCCGTACGGGAGGCGGTGCCCGGCGGGGTCGACGGCGCGATCGACGCCGCCCTGCTGGGCGTGCGGGCGCTGGGCGCGGTGCGCGGTCGCGGCGCCTTCGTCGCGGTCGCGGCCGGCAGCGCCCCGCCGGCCCTGCGCGGCATCCGGGTCGCCAACGTGTGGATCACCGCCGACGGCCCCGCCCTCACCCGCCTCTGCGCCCTCGCCGCCGACGGCCGCCTCACCCTGCGGGTCGCCGACACCCTCCCCCTGGCCCGCGCCGCCCACGCCCACCGCCGCCTGGAGGCCAGCCACCTGCGCGGCCGGCTGGTCCTCACCCCCTGAGCCGCCGCCCCCGGGGAACGGAAAGAAGGCCTGCTCCCGTTACGGGGCAGGCCTTCTTCGATGTGATCCGCGTCACGGCGGGACTGCGGCAACAGCGCTCCGCCCGGGGAGACCGTCCGGGTTGAGGGGAAGGGCTCTCGGGTTGCACTGTGGCAGCCGGCGGGGCTCCGACCAAGCCGGCCGGACGACTTCGGACACTCCCGGACGCCTTCGGACGCCCGAACGCCCTGAGCAGGCGCGATCCCGCGACTGCGCCCGCAGGTACGCGGACGGCTTCGGACGGCCCCGGACGCGCGGGCCCCGGTGCCGGCGCGGCGGTGTCCGAAGGTGTCCCGAAAGCCCGTCACATCACCTCTTCCGAAGCCGTGTTGCTTCCGGCAGCGCCCGCGGACACGAACTTGCACCGGCCTTCGCGGCCCGCGCATGATCTGACCCAGCCGCCCGCCGGGCGGCCCAGGGGACGGCAATCCCCACGTCCGGGTTGAGAGTTCAGAAAGGGATCACTGTGCTGTTCGAGTTCCGTTGCGCGGTGCGGCGCACACCGCCGCCCGCCCAGTACGCCGGGAGCCACGACCTGCGGCGCGCCGCGCCGTCCGCCGCGTTCCTCGCGGTCGCCCTGGCCGGCGTCATCGCCCTGATCGTCCTCGGGTACACCGTCGAGGCGCTGGTGACCGTCGTCGTCACCGCCGCGGTGGAGGCCTCCGGCACGGCCGCCCGGGGGCGGCGATGAGCACGCCGGATCGCACGGGGATCCCTCCCGCCCGCGCCCGGCTCGTCGCCGAGCTGCAGCACCAGCGCCTACTGGCAGGCCTGCCGTCCCTGAGCTCGATCGCCAGAGGGAGCGATCTGTCGGTCAGCGCCGTGAGCAGCATGCTCACGGGGAGGCTTCTTCCCTCGGAGCAGGCACTGAAGGCACTGCTGGACGGCATGGGCGTGAGCAGTCGCGACCAGCAGCACGCGCTGCTCCTGCGCGATGCGGCCTCGGCAGCCCGCACCTTCGCTCGGCGCGCCCCCGCCGAACCCCCCGCCGCCGAACCCCCCGCCACCGAGCCCCCCGCCGACGAGCGTCCCGCCCCCGACTGGCGCGTGCCGGTCCCGGCCGCGGGGGAACCCGACCCCGTGCTGTTCTCCACCGTGCGGGAGTTCGTCGCGGGCCTGGAGGACGTCAGGGTCTGGGCCGGCGAGCCGTCGCTGCGCCGGCTGGAGGAGCGCAGCGAGAGGCTTCACCGGCAGCGGCACACGGCGTACGGCAAGGTCCTGCGGCGCAGCACGATCTCCGACATGCTCAACGCCTCGGTGCTTCCGCAGATGGAGAAGGTGCGGCACTACCTGCAGATCTGCGGGGTGCGGGACATCGACGCGTGGGTGTACACGTGGCGGCGGATCCGGACGATCGAGAAGGCCGCCGTGCGCCGGGCGGCCTGACCCTCACGGCCGCGGAGTGGGAAGTCGAGCCCGCCGACTTCCCACTCCGGCTTCCTACTCCGGTTCCTTGCCCGCGGTGGAGGCCGGCTTGGTGTGGAGGACTTCGCGGGCCTGGTCGGCGGCGCGCACGATGCTCTCGCTGATGAAGTCGAGGAAGCGGGCGATGTTCTCCAGGCGGACGGCGGCGGGGGTGCCGGGGCCGAGGACGGTGACGCCCTGGCGGGCGGCTTCGATGACCCGGTCGTTGGCGCGGGCGCTGGCGATGACGGCCTGGTAGTAGAGCTCGTCGTCGACGATGTAGCGGTCGCGGCGGCGTTCGTCGCGTTCGCGGCGCACCAGGCTCTGGCTCTCCAGGAAGGCGATCGCCTTGGAGACGGAGGCCGGGCTGACCTGCAGGCGCTGGGCGAGTTCGGCGGCGGTGAGGCTGCCCGCGTCGGTGGTGGACAGGCAGGTGATCACCCGGGCGCCCATCCGGTTGAGGCCCGAGCCCATCAGGACGGTGGTGAGCTGTTCCTCGTAGGCGGCCACGGCCTCGCTGTCGCGCCCGTGGGGCTGCGGACCGGACTGCTGTGCGCCGGGGGTGGCGGGCCGGCGCCGCTGGGCGCGGTGCTCGGTGGCGCGGTGGGCGAGGTCGGCGCGGTAGGCGAGGGGGCCGCCGTTGCGCATCACCTCGCGGGTGACGGTGGAGGTGGGGCGTTCCAGGCGCCGGGCGATCTCGGCGTAGGGGAGGCTGTCGGCCAGCCCCAGCGCGATCTGTCGGCGTTCCTGCTGGGTGAGCCTGCCTCCGGGCATCGCGTTCTCCTCGGTGGTCGTCGCCGCACGGTTCGCGGCGTGCTTGCCGGTGGGGTCACCGGTCGGCCCCACCATAGCGTTCACCTTTCACCCATTGCAATGGTCGCAACGGTCGCCGTTGCATTCATTGACACATCCGTTGCAACAGTTTCCCGTCATTCACCTGCTGCAACGCTGTTTTGACGCAACGAACTAGTTGCCGAGATCTTGAAAGCAACGTAGCGTTTCCAACGTCGGAAACACCGACGGGGCAGGCCCGGAACCGGGCCGAGCCCGCACCCACCCCCGCATCCACCCAGGAGCGCACCATGCAGAAGTTCGACACCTCCGCCCCGATCACCGTCGTCCTGGACATCCCCGGCGGGCGCGTCCGGTTCATCGCCGCCGAGCGCGGCGACACCACCGTCGAGGTCCGGCCCGCCGAGGCCGGCAAGAACCGCGACGTCCAGGCCGCCGAGCGCACCGACGTCGCCTTCGCCGACGGCGTCCTGCGGATCACCACCGCCGCGGCCGGGAACCAGTTCCTGGGCCCCACCGGCTCCCTGGAGGTCACCGTCCAGCTGCCGGCCGGCTCCGCCGTCCGGGGCAGGGCCGCCGCCGCCGAACTGCGCGTCGTCGGCCGCCTCGGCGACGTCGCCTTCGACGGCGCGTACCGCACCACCAAGGTCGACGAGGCCGCGAGCCTGGACCTGACCGCCGTCGACGGCGACGTCGAGGTCGGCCGGCTCACCGGGCCCGCCCGGATCGCCACCACCCGCGGCGACATCCGGATCACCGAGGCCCGGCGCGGCACCGTCGAGCTGACCACCCAGGCCGGGAGCATCACCGTCGGCGCCGCCGCCGGCGTCCCGGCCGCCCTGGACGCCGGCACCGGCCACGGCCGCATCGCCAACGCCCTGCGCAACGACGGCACCACCGTGCTCGACATCCGCGCCACCACCTCCCACGGCGACATCACCGCCCGCAGCCTCTGACCCCGGCCCCGCCCGGGCCGACACCATCCAGTTCCAGGGGGACACCATGACCGGCAACGCGACACCCACCACCCGTCCGAGCGCGTGGACCGGCATGCTGCCGGTCGACGACACCGCCCTCGCCGTCACCGACACCGGCGGCCCGGGCCTGCCCGTGCTCTACCTCAACGGCCAGTTCGCCACCCAGGGCCACTGGCGCCGCGTCATCACCGAACTCGGCCCGCGGTTCCGGCACATCACCTACGACGAGCGGGCCCGCGGCCGCAGGTCGAAGCGCTCCGCGGACTACTCCTTCGAGGCCGCCGTCCGGGACATCGACGCCGTCCTCACCGCCCGCGGCGTCGAGCGGGCCCTGCTGGTGGGCTGGTCCTACGGGGCGTTCCTCGGCGCGCACCAGGCCTCGCGCAACCCGCGGCGCACCATCGGCGCCGTCCTGGTCGACGGCGCGCAGCCCTACGACTGGCTCACCGAGGAGATGGAGCAGCGCATCCGCAGGCAGTTCCGGCAGTGGGCGCCGCTCATGGCGCTGATGCGCCCCACCGGCCTGACCCCGCGGATGACCCACCGGCAGATGTCCGACTGCAACATCGAACTCGGCAGGATCGGCAGCGCCGGCGCACTGGGCCCGGTGCTGGACGCCGTCACCGTCCCGACCCGGTACGTGGTCGCCTCGGGGGTGTCCCTGGGCAGCAAGGGCGAGGAGCAGGAGATCATCCGCGCGGCCCTGCCCGCGGTGACCGAGCGCAACCCGCACATCGAGATCAGCGCGAAGGTCCCCAGCAACCACGGCGCGATCCTGAAGAAGGACTTCCGCGCCATCGCCGACGCCGTCCGCGAGGTCGCCGCCCTGGACCGCCCCGCCTCCGGCCGCTGACGGCCCCCGCACCCGCACCGGCCGCCACCGGCACAGGCACCGGCCGCCACCTGCCGCCACCGGGCACCGCCGGGCGGCCCGCCGGAACGGCGGCCCTGCACGCCGCGGCTCAGCGCGGAAGCGAGGACTCCTCACCGACGGCGGCCAGCAGCTCGAACGGGAACTCCGGATCGGCCTGGCCGACGGCCAGCGCGAGCCAACGGCCGCCGGACGGCAGCCACCACACGCGCATGGTGCTGGCGACGTTGCACAGGAAGCCCAGCGGCTCCGGAGCCGCCGATTCGGGATCCGGGTCGTCGAACCCGAGATACGGCCACAGTTCGACGGTCGCCGGATCTCCCCAGCGGTCGGCCAGAACGGCCGTCAGCGCGTGGAGATCGGCTTCCAGCTCCCGTTCGGCCCGCCTCGACGATCTCTTCGCTGCGGTCCTCCCAGAAGTCCCGGCTCTCCCCGAGCACTGCCACATGGTGTCCGGGCCCACCCCATCGACGGTCCGTCCCCGGCCGGACCTCCCGCTCGGGAAACGGGAGGATGCTCAGTTCGTCGACGATCGAGAGCTGGGCGGCGGCGAATCCCCTCGATCGGTGCCGGCTCGACATGGGCGGAGCCTATCCACCTCGCCCGCCGCCGTGCCACGGCGGCGGGCGAGGCGCCGTACCGCCGGGCGTTCGACCAGGGTGTGGACGAGGGCCCCGGCGGCCAGGGTCGCGGCGAACGCGGCGAGCGTCAGCGGGACCGCGATCGGGGTCGGGTAGGTGCGGTCGCCGAGGACGAGGGGGCGGCCGTGGAAGAGGACGACGCCCTGGCAGAGGTAGAAGCCGAAGGAGACGCCGCCCAGCCACTGGGCCAGGCGGCGCGGCGCGGGGCGCGGGCCGCCGCGGTGCAGGTCGCGGTGGGCGGCGGCGCAGATGACCAGGGCGATCGGCAGGGCCATCGGCAGGACGAAGTCGTAGGGCGAGGGGACGGCGAGGGTGAGCGCGTAGGCGGGCACGACCAGGAGGGCGGCGGGGGCGAGGGGGATGCGCGGGGCGAGACCGGCGGCCACGGCCCGGGCCAGCAGCATGCCCAGGACGAACTCCGGCAGCCGGGCCGGCGGGAAGAGGTAGCCGAACCACAACTGGTCGAGCGACACCGGCAGTTGGGAGATGCGGGGGTAGGACGGCAGCAGGGCGGCGTCGGCTCCCGCGACGGCCGCGGCCACCAGCAGGACGGCGGCCAGGGCCGGGCGCAGGGCGCGATCGGGCAGACACCGTACGGCGCGGTGCAGGAGCGGGAACAGCAGGTAGAACAGGACCTCGCAGCACAGCGACCAACTGGGCATGTTCATACCCGAGTTGATGTTCGGGTCGGGCGAGTAGGCGTGCACGAGCAGGAGGTTGGGCAGCCAGACCCGCACCGGGCAGGCCCAGGCGAACAGGAGGGCGGCGGCGGCCCACATCGCCAGGTGGCTGGGGTAGATCCGGGCCAGGCGCCGGCGCCAGAACGCGGCGGGGCGCTCGCCGTCCCGCGCGGACCAGGTCAGGACGAAGCCGCTGAGGACGAAGAAGAACGAGACCCCGGCGTAGCCGGCCTTGGAGGTGATGTGGGCGAGGGCGGCGGCGAGGCGGGGGTCGGCAAAGAAGCCGAGCGGGGCCCGCGGGCGCAGCGGGTCGGTGATGAGGAAGGCGTGGAAGAGGAAGACGGCGAGGGCGGCGGCGAAGCGCAGGGCGGTGAGGGTGGGCAGGCGGTGCGGGGGTGGCGGTTCTCCGACGAGCAGAGCATCACTTCGTGCACTCATAACATGACCTTAGGTGACTGTGCGTCAAGTCGGGTCACTGACGGTGTCGCCCGGACGGCGTAAAGCGGGGCGGAACACGGGGGCGGGATGCGCTGGTGGCGAGCGGGGGGCGGGATGCGCTGGTGGCGAGCCGGGGCGGGACGCGGGGGGCGGCGAGCCGGGTGGAAATGGCGGTGCGGGTCGCGCGCCCGCTGGGCACACTGGTTCGATGATCACCGACCACTGGCCCCTGCGGGGGCTGCGCGTGACCTCGCCCCGCCTGGAGCTGCGCCTGCCCACCGAGGACGAACTCGCCGAGGTGGCGGACGTCGCCGCGCGCGGCGTCCACCTGCCCCAGGACCGCCCGTTCCTGACGCCGTGGGGCGAGCTGCCCCCGGCCGAACGCGCCCGGCACGTGATGCAGTCGCACTGGGCACGGCTGGGCCGCTGGAGCGCGCAGCACTGGGCGCTGGACCTGGTCGCCTTCCACGAGGGGCGCCCGGTGGGGATCCAGGACATGCGCGCCAAGGAGTTCGGCGTGCGGCGCGAGATCGTCTCCGGTTCCTGGCTCGGCCTGGAGCACCAGGGCAAGGGCCTGGGCACCGAGATGCGGGCCGCGATGCTCCACCTGGCCTTCGCGGAGCTGGGCGCGCGCTCGGCGACCTCGCTCTCCTTCACCGACAACCACTCCTCCCTGGCCGTCTCGCGCAAGCTCGGCTACCGCGGCGACGGCATCGACCGGGACGTCCTGGACGGGCGGGTGGTGGTCTCCGAACGCCTGCGCCTGAGCCCCGAGGCCTGGGCCGAACACGCCCGCACCCCGGTCACCGTCACCGGCCTGAGCGCCGACTGCCGCACCATGTTCGGCCTCACCGACTGACCCCACCAGCGAACGTCCGGCGGCCAACGCGGCCCGGGGAGTGGGAAGTCGGCCCCATCGACTTCCCACTCCCCCGCAACAACCGCACGCAGCACGGGCCCGGATGGTGAACGAGCTTCGGCCCCCCCGAGCCCCACCTCCCCGCGCGAGAAGTCGGCCCCACCGACTTCCCGCGCGCTCACCCCTCCCCGCCAGCGAACAGCCTGCGGCCAACGCGGCCCGGGGAGTGGGAAGTCGACCCCGCCGACTTCCACTCCCCCACAACCCGCGACAGCCGCGGGAGACGCGGGCCTGCTGACGAGGGCCGGACTGGTCGGCACGGGAATCGCCGTCAGCCGGGGCCCAGGTCGCGGACGAGGGATTCGGCTCCGCTCCATGCCTCGACGCCGGAAGTCGGCCGGGCCGACTTCCGGCGCTCGGCGAACGGTCCCCGCAGTTGGGGTACCGCGTGGCGTTGCGGCCCCGCACGCGGGAAGTCGGCCCCGCCAGCGGGGCGGCTCAGCCGGCGATTCCCGGGAACGGGCCGGGCAGTGGGAAGTCGGCCCCGCCGACTTTCCGTGCGAGGCAGTGGCCGTGCCAGATGCACAGGCAGCGGACCGACCGGCGAACGGACCGTGAGCGGCCAACGGCCAACACGCCCCGAGGAGCGGGAAGTCGGCCCCGCCGACTTCCCACGCGCTCGCCCGGCACCGCCAACGAGCACCGGCACCGGGGCCGGGCCTGGGCCACCAGCCCCGCCCCACCTCCCGCACGCGCCAAAAGTCGGCCCCGCCGACTTTCCATGCGCTCGCCCGGCACCGCTTCTCCTCCCGCGTGCGCCAGAAGTCGGCCCGGCCGACTTTCTGTGTGCGGGGGCGGCCCGGCTCAGGGGTGGAGGGCGGCGGGCAGGGCGGTGAGGGTGTGCAGGACGTGGATGCCGTCGTCGACCGGGGCGGTGCGGGCGGCGGTGCGGTCGAGCCAGAAGGGGTGCAGGCCGGCGTTGCGGGCGCCGAGGGCGTCGAGGTCGTAGTTGTCGCCGACGTAGGCGACTTCGTGCGGGGGCAGGCCGAGGCGGGCGCAGCCGGTCCAGAAGATGGCGGGGTCGGGTTTGGCCTCGCCGGGCCGGTCGGAGCCGACGAGGGCGGTGTCGTCGAAGTGGTGCAGCAGACCGGTGGCGTGGAGTTTGGGGCGTTGCTGGTCGATCGGGGCGTTGGAGACGATCCCGAGGCGGTGGGTGGGGGCGAGGGCGGCGAGGGTGGGGGCGGCGTCGGGGAAGGCGGTCCAGGCGGCGTTGCGGTGGGCGGTGTAGCCGGCGAACCAGGCGGCGGCGGTCTCGTCGGGCATGGTGGTGGTGTCCTCGCCGAGGCGGGCGAGGAACTGGCGGGCGCGTTCGCGCTGTTGTCCGGCGAAGGTCAGTTCGCCGGCCAGGAAGCGGGCGTACTGCTCCTGCATGACCTCGCGCCACAGTGTCACGGCGCTCTGCGGGTCGGGGACGCGGTGCAGCAGGTCGAGGTGGTGCAGGTGGGCGAGGATGCCTGCCTGTTCCGAGCCCGAGTAGTCGAACAGGGTGTCGTCGACGTCGAAGATCACGCCTCTGATCGGCACGGTCCGTCCTTCCGCTGGTTCCGTCCGGGTCCGCCCGGTCACGTACGGACCCTATGCGGTCCGCGGTGCCCCGTCGCCGCCCCCGTCCGCCCCGTCCCCGCGGTCCGCCCCGTCGGCCAGGCGGTGGCGGGCGGCGGCCAGGAATTCCTCGGACAGTGCGGTGTCGTCGCTGGCGCGGGCGAGCAGCAGTGCTCCGACCATGGTGGACAGGTCGGCGAGGGTCTCCTGCCGTCCGGCGCCTTCGGGCAGTGCGGCCAGGGCGTCGACGAGTTCGCGCAGTCCGGCGGTGTAGGCGGTGCGCAGGGGGGAGCCGGGTTCGGTGCGGGCGGCGTCGGCGGCCAGTGCGGCGGCGGCGCAGCCGTGGCCGGGGTGGTCGCGGTGGGGTTCGGACAGGTAGCGGTCGAGGAACTCGGCGCGGGGGGTGCGGTCGTCGCCGGGCCGGTCGGCGGGCTGGTCGGCGAGTCGTTCCATGGCTTCGCGGCGTTCGGTGAAGGCGGCGGCGAGGGCTTGGGCGAGGAGGTCGTCCTTGGAGGCGAAGTGCCGGTAGAAGCCGCCGTGGGTGAGTCCGGCGGCGGCCATCGCCTCGGGGACGCTGACCTGGTCGGGGCCCTTCTCCCGGATCAGGCGGGCGGTGTGGTCGATGACGCGGCGGCGGCTGCGTTCGGCCTCGGCGCGTGAGACGCGGGGCATGCCGCGGCTCCCTTCCTCGTGTCGGACGGCGGTGGTGTTCCCGGGCGGTGCTCCGGGCGGTGCTCCCGGGTGGTGTTCCCGGGGTCCACTTTCCCATCCCGTTTAGATGATGGTAATAATCTAAACGCTGCGGCGCCGCCAGTCACGGCCGGTGCCGCCCCGAGAGCGAGGAGATGCGCATGACCGTGATCGAAGGCTCCACCGTCCTGGTGACCGGGGGCCTGCGCGGCCTGGGCCGGGCGTTCGTCTCGGAGCTGCTGGCGCGCGGCGCGGGGAAGGTCTACGCCACCGCCCGCACCCCCGCCCCCGGCGCCGGCGGCGACCCGCGGGTGGAGGTCCTCGCCCTGGACGTGACCGACGACGCCTCGGTGACCGCCGCGGCCGCCACCGCCGACGACGTCGACATCGTCTTCAACAACGCCGGCGTCCTGTACCCGGGGCCGCTGCTGACCGGTGACCTGGAGGAGGTCCGGGCCACCTTCGAGACCAACGTCCTCGGCCCGCTGCGCGTCGCCCGGGCGTTCGCGCCGGTGCTGGCCGCGCGCGGCGGCGGCGCGCTGGTGGACATCCACTCGCTGCTGTCCTGGGGCGCGGGCGCCGGGGCCTACGGGGCGTCCAAGGCGGCACTGTGGTCGCTGACCAACTCCCTGCGCCTGGAGCTCGCCGCCCAGCACACCCAGGTCCTCGGCGTGCACCTGGGCTTCGCGGACACCGACATGGTCGCGGCCCTCCCGGTCGAGAAGGTCCCGCCGGCCGAGGTCGCCCGGCTCGTGCTGGACGCCCTGGCGCGCGGCGAGAGCGAGGTCCTCGTCGACGACGCCACCCGGGCCGTCAAGGCCGCCCTGTCCGGGCCGGTGGAGGGCCTCACCGTGCGCATCGGCCGCTGACCCCCGCGCCGGGACCGGCGCACCGGGGCCGACACGCACCGACGCACACCGACACCAGCACGCACCGACACCGACACCGAGGAGCACACCCCATGCCGCTGTGGCACGTCTACCACCCTCCCGGCACCTACACCCCCGAGCAGAAGCGTCAACTGGCCGGCGACGTCACGGGGTTCTACACCCGTATCGGGCTGCCGAGGTTCTACGTCATGACCCTCTTCCACGAGATCGCCGCCGACTCCTTCCACGTCGGCGGCGAACCGGCCGACAGCGCGGTGCGCATCGTGGTCGAGCACATCGCCCGCCACAACGCGGACCCGCAGGCGCGCCGGCACACCCGTGAGAGCCTCGCCGCCCTCCTCGCGCCCCACACCGCCGAGCGCGGCCTGTACTGCGAGTTCCACATCGACGAGACGCCCCAGGACCTGTGGATGACGGACGGCATCGCCCCGCCCCCGCCCCGCAGCGAGGCCGAACGCGCGTGGGCCCGCGAGAACCGACCCCTGCCCTACTGACCCCGCCGCACCTCACCGCCCTCACCGCCCTCACCGCCACGGGAGGCGGTACGGCGGAGCGGGAGGCCCACCGGCACGGGCCTCCCGCTCCGCCGCTTCGTCGCGAGCACACCTTGCGCCGGAACCGGTACCGGACCCGGCATCTGACGGGCCGTCCGCCGTGTCGGAGGCGGGCGCCATGGTCCCTCCCGAGATCGCACGACAGCACGGAGGGTTCGGCATGAGCAGCAGGCACGAGGGGTTCTCCGCCGAGGAGCGGGCCGCGATGAAGGACCACGCGCAGGAGCTGAAGCAGGCCGCGCGCCGGGCCTCGCAGGCGGAGAAGGCGGCCGAGGCGCTGCGGGACGTGCTCGCGAAGATCGCGGAGATGCCGCAGGGCGACCGGGCGCCGGCCGAGCGGGTGCACGCGGTGGTCACCGCCACCGCTCCCGCGCTCGCGCCCAAGCTCTGGTATGGGATGCCCGCCTACGCGCTGGAGGGCAGGGCGGTGTGCTTCTTCCAGAGCGCGGAGAAGTTCAAGTCCCGCTACGCCACGCTGGGTTTCAGCGACCAGGCGCAGCTGGACGAGGGGCCGATGTGGCCGGCGTACTTCGCGCTGACGGAGGTGACGGCCGAGGTGGAGGAGCGGATCGCCGAGCTGGTGAAGCGCGCGGTCGGCTGAGGCGGCGGAACAGCGGAGCGACGGAGCGGCGGAACAGGGCGCAGGGACTCGGGCCTCAGGGCCTCAGGGGCTCAGGGGATCAGGCGTCGAAGCGGATCTCGGGCCAGCGGGGCGAGGGGGCGTCGAACAGGGGTGCGGGGACGGCGCGCAGGTGGAGGCCGAAGTAGGCGGTGAGGTAGGCGCGTTGGGCGGCGACGGCGCGCTGGGGGTCGCCGGTGCCGAGGAAGTGTTCCAGCTGGTCGGTGGGCCAGGCGAAGACGCTCTGGCCCTGGGGGACGAGGAGTTGGAGGTCGCAGTAGGACAGGTGTCCTGAGCGGGTGAGGGTCAGGCGGCGGCGCCAGCCGGTCAGGTGCGGCCACAGGGTGTCCCACATGGCGTCGCGGGCGGGGCTGTCCCAGGTGGAGGCCATCAGCAGCAGGGGGCGGTCCTGGTCGGCGGTGGCGCTGGTGCCGAACAGGGGGCCGTCCAGGACGGCGCCGGCGCGGATGCGCGGGTCGTCGTGCAGGGCCTGGGCGGTGGTGGCGCCGCCCATGGAGTGGCCGAACATGCCGACGGCGTCGAGGTCGAGGGCGGTGTGGAGGCCGGCGGGCAGCGGGCCGCTTTCGAGGCGGTCGAGCAGGCAGCGGGCGTCGGCCGCGCGGTAGGCGACGATCTCGGCGTCGGTCATCGCCTGGACGCGGGCCTTGTCGCGCACTTCGAGGCGGTGGCCGGGGAATTCGACCTCGCCGGCGTCGTAGGTGTGGTCGACGGCGGCGACGACGTGGCCGTGGGAGGCGAGTTCCTCGGCGAGGGCGGTGTTGAAGGCGCTGTCGGCGCCGGAGCCGTGGGAGTTGAGGACCACGGGGTGGCGGCGGCTGCGGTCGGCGGGCACGTCCGGGCGGGCGTGGGTGGTGGGCCAGGCGAGGCGGGCGTCGGGGACGGCGAAGTAGGCGGCCTGCAGGTGGGCGGTCTCGGCGGGGCTCATCCACGGCGCGTACGGGCCCCGGGCGCCGGGCGCGGCCGGATACCAGAGGCGGGCGCGCAGTTCGCGCGGGCGCGGCGCGGGGGCCCAGGCGTCGGTGCGGGTGGCGTCGGTCAGGTACAGCAGGGCGGTGCCGACGGGGTGGGGACCGATGGGCGCCGGCAGGCACAGGCGGGGCTCCCCCGCGGCAGCACCCGATGCCGTGCCGCCCGGTGCGGCACCGCCCGGCGCGCTGTCGGCACGCGCGGACCCGGCACCGGTGACGGCGGCGGAGGCGGCGGTGGCGGCGCCCAGGGCGAGCGCCCCGAGGACGCCGCGGCGGCTGAGCGGACGCCCGGACGGGCGCGCGAGAGGACGGTCGGACGGACGGTCGGGCTGGCTTCCGGTCATGGGCGTGGCTCCTGCGGCGGGTCGGGCGGCGGCACGACGGCGGGGTGCGCCGGTGGGCGGTGCGCGCCGGTGGGCGGGGTGCGCGTCCACCGTGCCGACCCGGCCCGCCCGGGCGCGTCCGCCCGCGGCAGGAGCCGCCCGGGGGGCCTTACGTCCGCAGGCCTACGCCTGCGGCGGCAGCCGCGGCGCTCCACCCCCTAGGGGCCAACCCAGGTCTACCGTACGGGAGTTGCCCGGCCCGCCAGGAGCGCGTCGAGCAGGCCGGGGAAGCGGGCGTCGAGGTCGGCGCGGCGCAGGCTGACGAAGCGGTTGCGGCCGGCGACGCGGGTGGTGGTGACGCCGGCCTCGCGCAGCACCCGCATGTGGTGGGAGACGGTCGACTTGTGGAGGTGGTCCAGGCCCAGGCCGCGGGGGTCGCAGGAGTGCTCGGCGTCGTCGGCGTAGCTGAGCAGCAGGGTCATGCGCACGGGGTCGCCGAGGGCGTGCAGGACCGTGACGAGGTCGATGTCGGCGGTGGCGGGCTGGGGAAGCCGCTCGTCGTCGCTCATGGCGCACGCTCCTCGGGGGCCGCGGGGAACCGCGGGGGAAACGGATGGTTTGACAATCATCCACCCATCCCTGAGTGTTTGACGAGCATCAAACAGTTGCATGTCCATCCAACAATTGGTTTTCCTTGCGCCCCGGGGGGCCCTGCCGTGCCCGTACGTCTGCTCCTGCTCGCCCTCGGCACCTTCGCCATGGGCACCGACTCGATGGTCTTCGCCGGCATCCTCGGCCCGATCTCCGCCGACCTGGGGGTGTCGGTGCCGGCCGCCGGCCAACTGGTCACCGTCTTCGCGCTCGGCTACGCGCTGCTGGCCCCGGTGCTGGCCACGCTCACCGCCCGCTGGCCGCGCCGGCGCCTGCTGCTGACCGCGCTCGCGGTGTTCAGCGCGGCCAACGCGCTCAGCGCGCTCGCCCCCACCTACGGGCTGCTGCTGGCCACCCGCGTCCTGGCCGCGGCCGGCGCCGCCCTCTACACGCCGACCGCCAACGCGGTGGCCACCACCCTGGTCGCCCCCGAGCGGCGCGGACGGGCGCTGGCGACCGTGCTCGGCGGGATGACGGTGGCCACCGCGCTCGGCGTGCCGCTGGGCACCTGGGTGGGACGCGCCGACTGGCGGATGACGATGTGGCTGGTCACCGCGCTGGGCCTGGCCGCCCTCGCGGGCCTCGCCCTCCTGCTGCGCGACCTGCCCGTCCCCACCGCCGCCCCCACCCTCAAGGCGCGCCTGGCGCCGCTGGGCCGGCGCCGGGTGCTGGGCGCCGCGGCCACCACGCTGGTATTCTTCCTCGCCTTCCAGAGCGTCTACATCTTCCTGTCCACCGCGATGTCCGGCGCCACCGGCGGCGACGCCGACCGGCTGAGCCTGATCCTGCTGACCAGCGGCGTGATGTCGGTGGCCGGCAGCTGGCTGGGCGGGCGCCTGGTGGACCGGATCGGGGTGCGGCGGGTGCTGCTGGCCGGCTCGGCGGTGGCCGCGCTCGCGTTCGCCGCGCTGCCGTGGCTGGGGCGCAGCATGCCGGGGGCGCTGGGGTACGCGGTGGTGGTGCCGCTGGCGGGGTGGGCGGTGTCGGTGGCGCTGCCGCACCGGCTGGCGTCGATCGATCCGGTGAACGCGCCGCTGCTGATCTCGCTGAACAGCAGTGCGCTGTACCTGGGGACGGCGGCGGGGGGTGCGGCGGGGTCGGCGTCGATCGCGGTGCTGGGCGGGCGGTGGTTCCCGTTCGCGGCGGCGGTGCTGGCGCTGGTGGCGTGCGCGGTGGCGGCGGCGACCACGCGCGACGAGCGCCGGCCCGCTCCGGGCCCGGAGCGGGCGCAGCCGGCGGGCGCCTGAGCGGGCACAGCGGGCCCGCCCGGGCGGGCGCCCGGGGCGTCGTCGCCGACCGGCCGGTGACCGGGATCGTGTCACGGCGCCGGGTTCGCCGTCCGCCACTGCGCCATCTGCCGGCGGAACTTGGGGCATTGGACGATGTCCTCCTGGCCGCATCCGAGGGCGTGGGTCAGGAGCTGGTGGGCGTGGTCGAGATCGACCATGCGCTGCTGGATCTCGGTGATCTTGGCGCGGATCATGACCTCCCGGCGCGGCTGCTCCCGCTGGAACTCCCCGATCTCGGCCAGGCTCAGCCCGGCCTGTTGGAAGGTGCGCAGTATGGTGATCCGTTCGGCGGCCTCGGGCGGGTAGCGCCGCTGCCCGCCCTCGCGCTCGGGCGCGGGCAGCAGGCCGTGGCGCTCCCAGTACCGGATGGCCGAAGCCGGCACCTTGGTGATCTCGGCGAGTCGGCCGATCGTCATGCGCGTGTTCCGCTGCACCTTCCGCTGCTCCTGCTCCTCGTCGGCCCGGGCGTTTGACTTGAACCTTAGTTCAAGCTGAAGAGTGGCCGACACGTGGACGGCGGCGAACAAGAGCCGCCGGCAGCACACTTGGAGGTACCGCCATGAGCGACGGGGATGTCCGCGGACAGCTGGCCGGGCAGCTGGTGGAGGCCGCGGAGAAGCTCTTCGCGGCCGGCGTGATGTCCCACTCGGGGCACGCCAACCTGAGCGCCCGGCTCGACGGCGAACGGCTCCTGCTGACACCGGGGTTCGTCCGCGGCCTGAAGCCCGAACAGCTGGCGACCGTCGGTTTCGACGGGCAGGTCCTCGACGGCGGGCTGCGGTCCGTCAGCGCCGAGATCATCGCCATGCACAGCGCCGTGTACCGGGCCCGCCCGCACGTGGGCGCGATCATCCACACCCACTCGCCCTCCGCGACCGCCTTCGCCGTGGCCCACCGGCCGCTGCCCTGCCGCACGGAGCCGATGCTGCGCTTCGGACAGGCCGAGGAGGTCCCCGTGGTCCCCTGGGGACCTCGCGGATCGGACGTGTCGGTGCGCGGGATCGCCGACGTGCTGCGGCGGCGCCCGACGACGGCCGCCGTCCTGCTGGCCAACCACGGCCTCCTGGTGTTCGGCCCGGACCCGGCGGCCACCGCCCACCTCGTGGTGGCGATCGAGGAGAGCGCCGAGGCCGAGATCGCCGCCGCGGCGATCGGCGGGGCCGTGGACTTTCCCCCGGGTGCCCGGGAGGCCGTGCGCGCCGCGATCGCGCGGGTCGCGTCATGACGGACGACACCCTCGACTCCCGCACGCAGGCCGTGCGCGACCGCTACCGCTCCACCCTCGCGACCGTTCCCGCCGGGGTGCAGGAGCGGCTGCGCCTGGCCCGGGAGTTCGGCCGGCTGCCGACCGAGGAGGCGCTCGCGGAGCTGCGCCACATCGTGCTGACCGACAGTCCGCTGGGATCGCGGGTGCAGCAGCTCGTCCACTTCGGGCAGCTGCTGGCCCTCGGCCGGGCACACCCCGCCCGGATCCACGCCCGGGGCGCGCTCCATGCCGGGGCGGGCATCACCGATCTCATCGGCGTCGCCGAGACCGCGCTGATCACCGCGGGGGTGCCGGCGTACGCACTCGGCACCGAGATCATCGCCGAGCTCCTGCCGCACGCGGGCGACGCCGGCGGGCGGGCCCCGGATCCCGCCGGCCCCGCCCCCGGGCCGGACCGGCCGGAACCCGGCGGTCGCGTCCGCGAGGACGGCGGCGTCCGATAGGAACGCCCGGGAGAACGGCGGCGCCCCGACCCGGCCGGCCCGGGCGGCTGCGCCCGGGAGGTGCCGGGGGTGCCCCGGTCCGGCGGAACGTGCCGGGCCGGGGCCGCCCGGTGCGGGGGGTCAGCCCCGCAGGACCTCGCCGACCAGGGCGCGGGCCTCGTCCTGGACCCGGGCGAGGTGTTCGTCGCCGTGGAAGGACTCGGCGTAGATCTTGTAGACGTCCTCGGTGCCCGAGGGGCGGGCGGCGAACCAGGCGTTCTCGGTGCAGACCTTGATGCCGCCGATCAGGGCGCCGTTGCCGGGGGCCTTGGCGAGGACGGCGGTGATCTTCTCGCCGGCGATCTCGCCGGCGCCGACCCGTTCGGGGGACAGCCGGGCCAGGCGGGCCTTCTGCTCGCGGTCGGCGGGGGCGTCCACGCGGGCGTAGGAGGGGGCGCCGTGGCGCTCGGTCAGTTCGCGGTAGTGGGCGCTGGGGGTGGCGCCGGTGACGGCGGTGATCTCGGAGGCCAGCAGGGCGAGCAGGATGCCGTCCTTGTCGGTGGTCCACACCCCGCCGTCGCGGCGCAGGAAGGAGGCGCCGGCGCTCTCCTCGCCGCCGAAGCCGATCGAGCCCTCCAGCAGGCCGTCGACGAACCACTTGAAGCCGACCGGGACCTCCACCAGGGTGCGGCCGAGGTCGGCGGCGACGCGGTCGAGCATGGAGGAGGAGACCAGGGTCTTGCCGACGCCGGCGTCGCCGGGCCAGTCGGCGCGGTGGCGGTAGAGGTAGTCGACGGCCACCGCGAGGTAGTGGTTGGGGTTCATCAGGCCGCCGTCGGGGGTGACGATGCCGTGGCGGTCGGCGTCGGCGTCGTTGCCGGTGGCGATGGCGTACTCGTCCTTGCGGCCGATGAGGGAGGCCATCGCGGCCGGGGAGGAGCAGTCCATGCGGATCCTGCCGTCCCAGTCGAGCGTCATGAACCGCCAGGTCGGGTCGGTCACCGGGTTGACGACGGTCAGGTCCAGGCGGTGGGTCTCGGCGATGCGCGCCCAGTAGGCCACCGAGGCCCCGCCGAGCGGGTCGGCGCCGATGCGCAGGCCCGCGTCGCGCACCGCGTCCAGGTCCAGGACGGAGGGCAGGTCCTCGACGTAGGCGGTGAGGTAGTCGTGGCGCCCGGTGGTGGCGGCGGCCAGCGCCCGCGCGTAGGGGACCTTCTTGACGCCGCGCAGGCCCTCGCGGATCAGCTCGTTGGCGCGGTCCTGGATCCAGCCGGTGGCCTGGGAGCCGGCCGGGCCGCCGCTGGGCGGGTTGTACTTGAAGCCGCCGTCGCGCGGCGGGTTGTGCGAGGGGGTGACCACGATGCCGTCGGCCAGCGCGCGGGGGCTGCGCCGGTTGTGGGCGAGGATCGCGTGGGAGACCGCCGGGGTGGGGGTGTAGCCGTCGGCGGCGTCGATCAGCACCTGAACGCCGTTGGCGGCCAGCACCTCCAGGGCGGTGGCCCGGGCGGGCTCGGACAGGGCGTGGGTGTCGGCGCCCAGGAACAGCGGGCCCGCGACGCCCTGTTCGGCCCGGTACTCGCAGATCGCCTGCGTGGTCGCGGCGATGTGGTCCTCGTTGAAGGCCGCGTCCAGCGACGAGCCCCGGTGCCCCGAGGTCCCGAACGCCACCCGCTGCCCGGGCTCCTGCGGGTCCGGGTTCAGCGCGTAGTACGCCGTCACCAGCCGCGCCACGTCCACCAGGTCACCGGGCTGCGCCGGCTGCCCGGCCCGTGCGTGTGCCATCCGTCTTCTCCCGCCGAAAGTCGGTACTCGCGATACGTCGTCGCTCCGCGCTCACCGATCGTAGCCAGAACGCGACCGTGCCCCGAACCGCGCGAACGGCCCGGGGCACCACGGACGGGCGGGGACGGGCGGGGCGGCAGGGCTCAGGCGGGCAGTTGCTGGCGGTGGGCCGCCAACTCCTCGGCGGTGGTGGTGGCGAGGAACTCCGTCACCCGGTACTCGGTCAACCCGGCCCGCACGAACGGGTCGGTGGCCACCAGCGCCTCGATGGCGGCCCGGCCCGGTCCCACCGCGAGGATCACCCCGCCGTCGCGCGGCACCTTGCGCCCCGAGGCGAGGAAGGTGCCCGCCGCGTAGTGCTCCCGGAGCCACTCGATGTGCCGGGGCAGCACGGCGTCGATCGACTCCACGTCGGCGGTGTACGTCAGCTCAAGTACGAACATGCGGCCCAGGCTAGACCCGACGCCGTTCGGTCGAGGCGGGTCGGGGTCGCTCCTTCGTGCCGCGCGCGGCGTGGTCGAGCCGATTCCGCGGCACCGCCGAAACACCGGCGCACCGACGGTTCGACGGTTCGACGGTTCGACGGTTCGACGGTTCGACCACGGTATTCCGGCGCCCCGTCGCCGGCCGGAACAGCGGGGCGCATATGACGCCCAGTCATCGGAAAGTCACGCATCTCCGTGCTCGGCGCACACCCGCGAAATTCGCGGCCCGATTCCCGCGGACGGATCTCCGTAGTCGGTTCGTAACACCCCGCATTCGCTCCGCCCGGAATTCCACGCGCGGCACGCGGCCCGCGCGGGGCCTTCCGGACGGTCCTTCGGGCAGGGCTTGGCGGTTTCCAGCGGGCGTTCCGGACGGGGCGCGGACACCCGGGCCGCCGGCCCGGCCTCGGCTAGACGTCGAGAGCGGCCTCGATGCGCTTGAGACCGTGCCGGGCGAGCGCAAGGTTGGCGCGCGAGCGGTCCAGCGCCAGGTAGAGGAAGAGCGAGCCGTGACCGCGGGTCAGCGGGCGGATCAGGTGGTACTGGGTGCCGAGGGTGATCAGGACGTCCTCGATGACATCGTCGATCGACAGCGCGGCCAGGGCGCGTATCTTCGCACGAACGACCTCGGTGTTGGCGGCGGCCGCAATCTCCAGGTCGAGTTGCTGCCCCCCGCCGAGGAACCCGAGCGACATACCGCTCTCGTAGTCGGCCACGGCCACTCCGATGGCCCCCTCGATGGCCATCGCGTCCTTGAGTGCGTCGTCAATGTTCATGCGCTGTTCGTCCTTTGCGTGACTTCCGGGCGGAACTCCCGTGTGCAGGAACAAAGTAGCAAGAAGCCACCGGTTGTGGTCACCTCGTGAAAATGATGGAATAAAGTACGCTGCCGGGGTTCAGAACGTGAAGGGGTACTGGTGCGCGCACTCGAAGCTTCCCTCTCCGATGTGCTCGGCTCCCCCGGAGTGGTCGGTGCCGCGCTCGTCGACGCCGTCACAGGTCTCAGCTACCGGTCCGCCGGGGACCACCGGCTGCTCGGGACCGGGGCCGAACTCGCCGAGCTGACCAACCTGATCGGCGAGCGGCTGTACGAGGCAGGGGCGGAGAGCGAGTTGGAGAGCCTGGTGGTCACCAGCACCCGCCATCACCAGGTCGTCCAGGTGGTGTCCCGGAAGGGCGACCCCCTGCTGCTGGCCACCGTGCTGGACCGGGAACGGACCAACCTGGCGCTGGCCGTCCGCCAGACCGCCGACCGCGCGCAGGACTTGCTGGCATGACCGACCCGTCCCACGACACGGCGCCGCCCGCCGTGCCCGCGGCTCCCACGACGCCGGCTCCGCCCACCGCGCGCAACGTGCCCGCGCTGCTGCTCGCGCTGCGCCGGACGGAGTTCACCGGCTCGGTCACCGTCTCCGGCGCACCGGGCGGCACGATCCACCTGGAGCAGGGTCTGGTCGCCGCGGTCGAGACCCCCGGGGCCCCGACCGCCGAGACCCTGCTGCTGAAGTCCCGGCGCGTCGGCGAGGAGGAGTGGGCGTCCGCCGAGACGGCCGCGTCAATCGGCCGGCCGGCCGACGCTCCCCCGACCTGGGGCGGCGACCTCGGTGCGGCCCTGGTGGCCCAGGGGTCGATCGGCGCCGCCGAGCTCGAAGCCGTCTGCGCCGCCGCCGCCTTCGACGGGGCCTTCGCCCTGGCGCTGAGCCCGCCCGGCAGTTGGGAGACCGCCGAGGCGGCGCCGCCTGCCGGGATCGCGCTGCGCCCGGGCATCGAGCCGGAGCGGCTCTTCGAGGAGACCGCCCGGCGGACGGCCCTGCTGACCCGCCTCTGGGGACCGCCCGGCGAACTGGCCCGCATCCGGATCCGTCCTGCCGCCCGGGCCGAGTCCGGCGCGCTGCGGATCCCGGTCCGCTACCGGGAGATCCTGGCCGCCGCCACCGGCCGCCGCACCGCGCGCGACCTCGGCTTCGCCCTGGGACGCGGCGTGTTCGCCGTGCTCCTCGACCTCGTACGGATGGACGCCCGGCACCTGCTCCACCGGGAACCGGCGCACCCGGCTCCCCTGGCACCGAGCGTGGCCCCGCGCATGCCGACGAGCGAACCGCCGCCGGCCGACACCGGGCCGCTGCCGCGCCGCGTCCGCGGCGGACGCGGCCCGGGTGGTCCGGGTGGTCCGGGCGGCCCGCCCGCCCGATCCGAGGGAGCGGCGGCCGCTCCCGACGGTCCACCGAACGCACACCGCGCCGAGCACACCGCGCGCACCGAGACGACCGAGCAGAGCGAGAAGAGCGCACCATGAGCAGCCAGACACCGACCGCCGTGCTGGTCGACGAGTTGAAGTCCCTCCGCGACCGGGTCATGGGCATCTCGGAGAGCGTCATCTCCACCACCGACGGCCTGCTGGTGGCCGCCGACACGGCCGCCGTCCACCCCGAGTCGGCCGCCGCCCTGTCGGCCGCCATGCTCGGCCTCGGCCGGCGCACCGCGGCCGAGGTCGGCGTGGGCGGCCTGCGCGACGTGGTCACCCGCTGCAACAGCGGCTACGTCGTGGTGCTGGCGATCGGGGAGCAGGCGCTGCTGATGATCCTGGGGGACGAGGGCCTCGACGTCGCCGGCCTGCACCGCGAGTCGCCCGCCACGGTCCGCCGCCTGAGCGAGCTGCTCGGGATGGTCCCCGCGGTCTAGTCGTGCGGTTGCCGGAGCCCGGTTGCACGTGGGTCACGGCCCGCCTCCTCCGGCTCCGCCTCGGGAGCTCGGGCTCGGGAACCCGGGCCCGGGAGTTCGGACTCGAAAGTTCGGCCCCGCGGCGCCCGGCCCGGAGGGTGCCGACCCCCATCCTGCCAGGTCGGGCAAGGGTTCGGTAGGACGCAGCCCACCCTTCTTCCGCCTTGCCGCGCGTCGGTGCGCGCCCGCAGACTCGTGCGCATCCCCTTCCGCATCCCGTGCCGGCCGTCCTTTCCAGGGCGGCCGGCGCGCACGGCGTGCTGCCCCCGCACCGGGGGCGGCGGGCGGAGGAGGGACCACACGAACCACGAAGGGGGACGGGCGCGATGAGCGTGCACGAGGACATGGTGCTGAAGGCCCGGGTACGGCTGCTGAGCCACAACGAGCGGATCCTGCGCGGCGAGGAGGGCCTGTGGGTGTACCGGGCGCTGTTCGCCGTCAGCCCGGCCGCCCACGCCTACAAGCTGGCGTTCGTCCTGCGGGAGGCCGCCGAGGGGCCGCGGGTGGCCCACCTGCCCGGGGCGCGGCAGGCGCTGCTGGACGAGGCGCGGGCGGCGTGCGCGCACGTTCCCGCCCACGCCCCCGCCCACCAGGTGCGGATGTGGGAGTACCCGATGGCCGAGCTGCGGCGCATCGAGCAGCAGATCACCGGTGCACGCCAGTAGGTGATCTCCCGATAGTTGCGGTACAACAATCCCTATTTGACGACTGATCGGAGAAATTCTGATATGAGCAGGTCAGGACTGTCGCGCCGCGCCCTCCTCACCTCGGCCGGCGCCGGGGCCCTCACCGCCGTCATCGGCTGGAACACCGCCACCGCCGCCTGGGCCACCGAGGCCGACGCGGACACCGGCACGGACACCGGCGCCGACATCGCCCGGCTGCCCGCCCTGGACGGCACGGTGACCCTGCGGGGCGAGGGCCTGGAGCGCTTCTCCGGCGACTTCGGACACCTCGTCACCGCCGCGCCCCGGGCCGTGCTGCGCCCCGGCTCGGTGCGCGACGTGCAGCAGCTGGTCGCCTTCGCCCGCCGCCACCGCATCCCGGTGGCCGTCAACGGGCAGAGCGGGGACCTCGCGCAGCTCGGCGAGGCCGGACTGGAGTCGCACTCCAGCTACGGCCAGGCCAACCCCCGCGGCGGCGTCGCCATCGACGCCCGCGGCCTGTCGAAGATCGTCTCGGTGCGCCCGGGGCGCGCCGTGGTCGAGGCCGGGGCGACCTGGGCGCAGGTCACCGAGGCGGGCCTGGCCGCGGGCTGGGTGCCGCCGGTGCTCACCGACTACCTGCACCTGTCGGTGGGCGGCACGCTGAGCGTCGGCGGCATCGGCGGCGGCGTGCAGCGCCACGGCATGCAGGTCGACAACGTGCTGGAGCTGGACGTGGTGACCGGCACCGGCGAGCTGGTCACCGCCTCCCCCGCCCGCAACCGCGAGCTGTTCGAGGCGGTGCTGGCCGGCGGCGGCCAGGTCGGCGTCATCGTGCGCGTCACCCTCGCCCTGGTGCGGGTGCCCGAGCGCGCCCACGTCTTCTCGCTGTACTACGACGACCTGGACGCCTACCTCGCCGACCAGGAGAAGGTGCTGGCCCGGCGCCGCTTCGACTTCCAGGTCGGCGACGTGGTGCGCAGCGCGGACGGTTCGCGCTGGCGCTACAAGGCGGAGCTGGTGGCGTTCGCGGACGCCGGGCAGGCGGTGGACCGGGCGGCGCTGCTGGCGGGGCTGGCGCCGGTGGAGACGGAGGTGGTGGAGCAGAGCTGGCGGGAGTACGCCTACCGGGTGGACGGCTTCTCGGGGTACCTGCGGGCGGCCGGGTTCTGGGCGCTGCCCAAGCCGTGGCTGAGCGTGTTCCTGCCGGCGTCCACGGCGCGGGCGTTCATGGCGCGGGCCGCCGAGGTGCTGACCGCCGCCGACCTGGGGGCGGGGCTGCTGCTGTTCTACCCGTACCTGCGCTCGAAGGTGAAGGCGCCGCTGGCGGTGCTGCCGGGGCGGGAGGAGGTGGGCTGGCACTTCGACCTGCTGGCCTTCCCGGGGCCGGGGTCGGACACGGCGGCGATGCTGGAGCGCAACCGGCTGCTGTACGACCTGGCGGTGGAGCTGGGCGGCAAGCGGTACCTGATCGGGGCGGTGCCGGGGATGACGCGCGCGGACTGGCAGCGCCACTACGGGGGGCTGTGGGAGCGGGTGGTGGCGGCCAAGCGGCGCTGGGACCCGGCGGGGATCCTCACCCCGGGGCAGGGCATCCACGCGTCCTGACGCGCCCTCGGGCCGCCCGCGTCACGGCGGGCGGCCCGGCGGGGGCCGGCTCTCGGGTGATCGGGCTCTCGGGTGGCCGGGTGGCCGGGTGATCGGGTGGCCGGGTGGCCGGGTGATCGGGTGGCCGGGTGATCGGGTGATCGGGTGGCCGGGTGATCGGGTGATCGGGCTCTCGGGTGCTCAGGCGATCTCCATCTGGGCCATCATGCCCATCGCGGAGTGGTCCAGCAGGTGGCAGTGGTAGGGGTAGCGGCCGCGGTAGGAGTCGAAGGCGGCCTGCAGGCGCACGCTCTCGCCGGGCATCAGGCGCACGGTGTCCTTGAGGCCCGACTCCTCGGGGCCGGGGGCCCTGCCGTTGCGCTGGAGGACGCGGAACTGCACCAGGTGCAGGTGGAAGTTGTGCGGGATGTCGGTGTTGGCGTTGTGGACGGTCCAGATCTCCGAGGTGCCGAAGGCGACGGCGGCGTCCACCCGGGCCGGGTCGTACACCTTGCCGTCGATCAGGCCGCGCGGGGCGGCGCCGGCGCCGCCCTCCTCGACCTTGAGCACGACGGTGCGCTCGCGGGCCACCGGTCCCGGCGGCGGCAGGGTGCGCAGCCGGTCGGGGACGGAGGAGGGGTCGGGGGCGGGGCGGCCGACGTCGAAGCGCAGCACCTGGCCGATGTGTTCGGCGGGGCCCGGCGGCATGGAGTTGGTGAGCACGACGCTCGTGCCGGGGCGGTAGCGGGAGAAGTCGATGACGACGTCGGCGCGCTCGCCGGGCGAGAGGTCGACGGTGTCGGTGGTGTGGGGGCGTTCCAGCAGGCCGCCGTCGGATCCGATCCAGGTGATGGGGCCGCCGTCGGCCAGGCGCAGGGAGAAGAAGCGCAGGTTGGAGGAGTTGAGCAGGCGGATGCGGTAGCGGCGGGCGGCGACGTCGACCTTGGGCCAGGGGCGGCCGTTGGCGAGGATGGTGGCGCGTCCGGCGGCGTCGTCCATGCGGTAGACGAGGTTGCCGGAGGCGTCGAAGCGGGCGTCGCGCAGTGCGATGGGCAGGTCGTAGCGGCCCGAGGGCAGCGGCAGGGCGGCCTCGGTGGCGTCGGTGAGCAGGTAGGTGCCGGCCAGTCCCCGGTAGACGTGCTCGGACTCCAGGTGGTGGGCGTGGTCGTGGAACCACAGGCTCGCGTGGGGCTGGTCGTTGGGGTAGGTGCAGGTGCGGGTGGCGCCGGCGTTCAGCAGGTTCATCGGGCCGCCGTCGCTGTCGACGGGGACGGAGGAGCCGTGCAGGTGGACGGAGACCGGGTCGTCCAGCAGGTTGGTCTGGCGCACGATCACCGGCCGTCCGGAGCGGGCGCGGATGACGGGCCCGGGGAAGGCGCCGTTGTAGGTGAGGACGTCGGTGCGGTGCCCGGGCAGGATGCGGGCGAAGGAGCGCAGCATGGTCACCGCGTAGGTGTCGGCGCCGCCGTCGGTGGAGACGGGGCTGAGCACCGGGGGCAGCGGCAGGGCGGTGGTGAACTTCGGGGCGAGCGCGGGGCCGGCGTCGGGGCCCGGGTCGGGGGCGGCGGCGCCCGCGGGGTGGGCGTGCCCCGCGTCCTGCGCGGCGGAGGCGGCTGAAGCGGCGGCGGAGGCGGCCGGGTGCTGGGTGGTGCGCACGAGCAGGACTCCTCCCCCGGTCGCCAGGGCGGCGCCGATCATCCTGCGTCTGGTCACCATCGCGTCTCTCCTCCCGGGTGGGCTCCCCCGGCCTCTCCCGGGTGGGGGCGGCCTTGTCCGGGGGTGATTGCAGCAGCGTCCGCTCGTGCCGCGCTGGGGTCCGGCTGGGGCCGCGGGCGGCGCCCTTCGGGCCGGTGGGGGGCGGTGCGGGTGGGGCCGGCGGGCGCCGCGGTGGGTGAGCTGCGGGTGTTGCGGGCGCCTTGCGCGGCGCCGCCACCGTGGCTGCGGACGCGGTCGAGGAACGCTCAAGGACTCGGCTCGCGGTGAACGCTCGTACTCGCCGGGGGCCCGGCGTGCTGCTCACCCGCGCGCCGGCCCCGTCTGTCGAAGGACTCGAAGGGGAAGGGCCGGAGCGTGGACCTGCGGTACTGGCTGCCGAGGGCGGCCGAGGTGGCCGAGCGGTGGGGCGAGCGGTTCGGACCGCTGCGGCCGCACCCCTCGCACCTGGTGGACGAGGCGGACTTCGCCGCCGCGTTCGAGCGCTTCGCCAAGCGCCTGGAGCACAACTACCCGTTCTTCCACCCGCGTTACGCCGGGCAGATGGTCAAGCCCCCGCACCCGGCGGCGGTCGTGGGCTACCTGACGGCGATGCGCTTCAACCCCAACAACCACGCCTACGAGGGCGGGCCGGCCACCAACGACATGGAACGCGAGTGCGTCGCGCAGCTCGCCGCCATGTTCGCGCTGCCCGCGCACGTGGGCCACCTGACCAGCAGCGGCACCATCGCCAACCTGGAGGCGCTGTACGTGGCGCGCCAGAGCCACCCCGGCCTCGGCGTCGCCCACAGCGCCCAGGCCCATTACACCCACAGCCGGATGTGCCACGTCCTGGGCGTCGAGAGCCACGCGGTGGCGGCCGACGCCGAGGGCCGGATGGACGTCGGCGCGCTGGAGGAACTGCTGCGCACCGGGCGGGTGGGCACGGTGGTGGTCACCTGCGGCACCACCGGGCCCGGCGCCGTCGACCCGGTGCACGAGATCCTCCCGCTGGCCCGCCGCTACGGGGCGCGGGTGCACGTGGACGCCGCCTACGGCGGGTTCTTCGCGCTGCTGGCCGCCGACGACGCGCTCGCGGCCTCGCTCGGGGTGGACACCGCGCCGTGGCGGGCCGTGGCCGGCTGCGACTCGGTGACCGTCGACCCGCACAAGCACGGCCTGCAGCCCTACGGCTGCGGGGCGGTGCTGTTCGCCGACCCCGGCATCGGGCGGCACTTCGCCCACGACTCCCCGTACACCTACTTCACCGACGCCGAACTGCACCTGGGCGAGATCAGCCTGGAGTGCTCGCGCGCCGGGGCCTCGGCCGCCGCGCTGTGGCTGACCCTGCAGCTGCTGCCGCTCACCCCCGAGGGCCTGGGCGCGGGGCTGGCCGCGAGCCGGCGCGCCGCCCTGGCCTGGGCCGAACTGATCGACAACAGCGAGGAGTTGACGCTGCACCAGCGGCCGCAGCTGGACATCCTCACCTACTTCCCCACCGTCCCCGGGACGCCGGCGCCCGCGCTGTCGACGATCGACGCCGCCAGCGAGCACGTCCTGCGCCGGGGCATGGCCGACGAGCGGGACCCCGTCTACCTGAGCGTGCTGCGCGTGGACGCCGCCGACTTCACCCGCCGCCACCCCGGCGTGCGCGCGGACGCGGGCGGGGCCCGGGTGCTGCGCAGCGTGCTGATCAAGCCGGAGGCGGAGGAGTGGGTGGAGCCGCTGCACGCGCGGGTCACCGCCCTGGCCGCCGCGGCCGGTGCGGCCGGTGCGGCCGGTGCCACCGCCGCATCCCGTGCGCCCGACGTGACCGCCGCCCCCGGTACCACCGGTACCACCGGTACCACCGATACGACCGATGTGACCGTTGACCCGCCTTCCCCTTCGTCCGCCCCCTCGTTCGAGGAGAGTGCCCGTTGACCACCACCACCCTGCCCGCCGCCGCGGGCACCGCCCTGCGGCCCGCCCTGCGGCCCGTCGTGCGCCCGGCCCGCCCGGGCGAGGAGGACGCCCTCGCCCACGTGCTCGCCGCCGCCTTCGCCGACGACGCGCTGATGCTCTGGGCCTTCCCCGACCCCGGGCACCGCGCCCGCGTGATGCCCGCCTTCTTCCGCGTCCACGTCGAGCAGTGCCTGGCCCACCGGGGCGCCCTGGTCGCCCACCGGGCCACCGGTGACGACTCCGCGCAGGACGGCGAGCCGCTGGGGGCGCTGCTGTTCCTGCCGCCCGGCCACTGGGACGACCCCGGCCCGAAGGACGGCGCCGCCACCCGGGCCCTCGCCGAGGCGATCGACGCCGCCGGCCACGACGGGCCCGCCCGCCGCCTGGCCGCCATCACCCGCCTGCAGACCCTGCGCCACCCGCGCCACCGCTCCCACCACTACCTCGCCTTCGTCGGCGTGCACCCCGACGCCCGCCGCACCCTCACCGGCCGGGCCCTGCTGCACGCCTTCCTCGCCGAGGTCGACGCCACCGGCCAGGCCGCCTACGCCGAGACCAGCTCCCCCGGCGGGGCCCACCTGCTCGCCGGCGGCGGCTTCACCCGCTTCGGCGAGGCCATCGCCCTGCCCGGCGGCGGCCCCCGCCTGGCCCCGGTGTGGCGGGGGCCCCGATGACCGCCCCCGCCCTGCCCGCCGCCCCCGCCGGCTCCTCGGCGCTGCGCCTGTACAGCGCCGGACAGATCGACGCCGGCCACGCCGCCGAACGCCCCGAGGCCGCCGAGACCCTCGCCTGGGCGCGGGCCTTCCTCACCACCGCCCACCCCGACCTCGGCCGCAGCGGCCCGGTCTGCCCCTACACCCAGCCCTCGCTGCGCCGCGGCCTGTTCCACATCGCCGTCGCCGACGGCTCCCCCGACGGGGACCTGCCCCGCCTGGTCGCCGAACTGCGCGCCCGCTACGACGAGTTGCTCGCCGCCCTGACGGAGGAGTCCGACCGCGAACTGCTCACCGTCCTGCTGGTCATGCCCCAGCTGGACCGCGAGGACTCCACCGTGCTGGACGAGCTCCAGCGCAAGGCCAAGGACGAGTTCGTCGAACAGGGCCTGATGATCGGCCAGTTCCACCCGGTCTGCGAGGAACCCGGCCTGTGGAACCACACCTTCAGGCCGCTGCGCGCCCCCGTCCCGCTGCTCGCGGTGCGCAAGCTCCTGGTCTTCGACCTGCCCTTCCTCGCCGGCGACGAGACCCACCTGAACCACTACCTGGCCCGCTTCGCCCCCGAGGTCCCCGCCCGCATCCGCGCCCAGCTGGTCACCAGCGTCCGCGCCCGCCGGCAGAACGCCGCCGCCTGACCCCCCTCCCCCGCGCGCGCGGAGCCGGCCGGCGCCCGGCTCCGCG
>NZ_JBHXTL010000035.1:66856-70975 GCF_042677365.1 Kitasatospora sp. NPDC127116 | reverse complement strand
CAGGGGGTATGGTGAACAACGTCGTCGAGGGCGGCGCCACCACGGCTTCTGTAACGCCGGGGGGCGCCGGATCGATAGACAGGTCGAGGCCCGCGCCGCCGGCGGGCCCTTGACGAACCTGGCGCGGCGCGCGATTCTCAAGGCGCGAGTCCGCCGGGTTGGTTCGCCACTGGATGCATAACCAGTGGCTCCGGCGGGAAATGACTCCACGTGAGTTAGAGCAGTACCCGGTGGGCGCCCGCGCCCGCCGGCTACCGGGAGGAGTCTCCGATTCGGTCTCCGAATCAGAGCTGGACAGCAGTGTCGCCATTGGCTACACTGTCCCTTTGCGCTGCCTGTTAGCTTCTCCGTGACTCGTCGCCCGGAGTTTGCGTTGCCCTGATGGGGTCTGGCACCGCCTCCGCAAAGCGGCTCTGACCTGGGGTTTCGACCCCGGCGGAGGCCAGTGGCGAGGGAGGCGGCACCAAGCCCAAGCAGGCCCGGCTGGTACGCGCGTAGTGAGCTCCGAGCCCTCGGAAGGACCCCCCTCTTGGCCGCGCCGCGCAACGCCTCGAACAATTCCGCCGCATCCACCGCCCCGCTCCGCGTCTCGTTCGCGAAGATCAAGGAGCCCCTCGAGGTCCCGAACCTCCTGGCCCTGCAGACCGAGAGCTTTGACTGGCTGCTCGGCAACGCGGCCTGGAAGTCCCGGGTCGAGGCGGCCCTGGAGAGTGGTCAGGACGTCCCCACGAAGTCCGGTCTGGAGGAGATCTTCGAGGAGATCTCCCCGATCGAGGACTTCAGCGGGTCGATGTCGCTGACCTTCCGCGACCACCGTTTCGAGCCGCCGAAGAACTCCATTGACGAGTGCAAGGACCGCGACTTCACGTTCGCGGCCCCGCTCTTCGTCACGGCCGAGTTCACCAACAACGAGACCGGTGAGATCAAGTCTCAGACGGTCTTCATGGGCGACTTCCCGCTCATGACCCACAAGGGCACGTTCGTGATCAACGGCACCGAGCGTGTCGTCGTGTCGCAGCTCGTCCGCTCCCCGGGTGTGTACTTCGACTCCACCCTGGACAAGGTGTCCGACAAGGACATCTACTCCTGCAAGGTCATCCCCTCGCGTGGTGCCTGGCTGGAGATGGAGATCGACAAGCGCGACATGGTCGGCGTCCGCATCGACCGCAAGCGCAAGCAGTCCGTCACCGTGCTGCTCAAGGCGCTCGGCTGGACCAACGAGATGATTCTCGAGGAGTTCGGCGAGTACGAGTCGATGCGCGCCACCCTGGAGAAGGACCACACCCAGGGCCAGGACGACGCGCTGCTGGACATCTACCGCAAGCTGCGTCCGGGCGAGCCGCCCACGCGCGAGGCCGCGCAGACGCTTCTGGAGAACCTGTACTTCAACCCGAAGCGCTACGACCTCGCGAAGGTCGGCCGTTACAAGGTCAACCGCAAGCTGGGCAACGCCGAGTCGCTGGACTCCGGCGTGCTCACCGAGCCCGACATCATCGGTGCGATCAAGTACCTGGTGAAGCTGCACGCGGGCGAGACCGAGTGGCGTGACGACGAAGGCCGCGACATCGTGGTCGAGGTCGACGACATCGACCACTTCGGCAACCGTCGCCTGCGCAACGTCGGCGAGCTCATCCAGAACCAGGTCCGTACGGGTCTCGCCCGTATGGAGCGCGTCGTGCGCGAGCGCATGACCACCCAGGACGTCGAGGCGATCACGCCGCAGACCCTGATCAACATCCGGCCGGTCGTCGCCTCCATCAAGGAGTTCTTCGGCACCAGCCAGCTGTCGCAGTTCATGGACCAGACGAACCCGCTGTCGGGCCTGACCCACAAGCGTCGTCTGTCCGCGCTGGGCCCCGGTGGTCTGTCCCGTGAGCGGGCCGGCTTCGAGGTCCGTGACGTGCACCCCTCGCACTACGGCCGCATGTGTCCGATCGAGACCCCCGAAGGCCCGAACATCGGTCTGATCGGCTCGCTCGCCTCGTACGGCCGGGTCAACGCGTTCGGCTTCATCGAGACCCCGTACCGCAAGGTCATCGAGGGTGTCGTCACGGAGCAGGTCGACTACCTGACCGCCGACGAGGAGGACCGCTACGTCATCGCCCAGGCGAACGCGCCGCTGACCGCGGACCTGCACTTCGCCGAGCCGCGTGTCCTGGTCCGCCGCCGTGGCGGCGAGATCGACTACATCCCGGGCACCGAGATCGACTACATGGACGTCTCGCCGCGCCAGATGGTGTCGGTCGCGACCGCCATGATCCCGTTCCTCGAGCACGACGACGCCAACCGCGCGCTCATGGGCTCGAACATGATGCGCCAGGCGGTGCCGCTGCTGAAGAGCGAGGCTCCGCTGGTCGGTACCGGCATGGAGTACCGCTGCGCCGTCGACGCCGCGGACGTCATCACCGCCGAGAAGGCCGGTGTCGTCCAGGAGGTCTCGGCCGACTACGTCACCGTGGCCAACGACGACGGCACGTACACCACGTACCGCGCCGCCAAGTTCACCCGCTCGAACCAGGGCACCGCCTTCAACCAGAAGGTGCTCGTGGACGAGGGCGCCCGGGTCGAGGTCAACCAGGTGCTGGCCGACGGCCCGTGCACCGACGAGGGCGAGATGGCCCTCGGCAAGAACCTGCTCGTGGCGTTCATGTCGTGGGAGGGCCACAACTACGAGGACGCGATCATCCTGTCGCAGCGCCTCGTGCAGGACGACGTCCTCTCCTCGATCCACATCGAGGAGCACGAGGTCGACGCCCGTGACACCAAGCTCGGCCCCGAGGAGATCACCCGGGACATCCCGAACGTCTCCGAGGAGGTCCTCGCGGACCTCGACGAGCGCGGCATCATCCGCATCGGCGCCGACGTCGTCACCGGCGACATCCTGGTCGGCAAGGTCACGCCCAAGGGCGAGACCGAGCTGACCCCGGAGGAGCGCCTGCTCCGCGCGATCTTCGGCGAGAAGGCCCGTGAGGTCCGCGACACCTCGCTGAAGGTTCCGCACGGTGAGTCCGGCAAGGTCATCGGCGTCCGCGTCTTCGACCGCGAAGAGGGCGACGAGCTGCCCCCGGGCGTCAACCAGCTGGTCCGCGTCTACGTGGCCCAGAAGCGCAAGATCACCAACGGTGACAAGCTCGCCGGCCGTCACGGCAACAAGGGCGTCATCTCGAAGATCCTGCCGGTCGAGGACATGCCGTTCCTGGAGGACGGCACCCCGGTCGACATCATCCTCAACCCGCTGGGTGTCCCGTCCCGAATGAACCCGGGACAGGTCCTGGAGATCCACCTCGGGTGGCTCGCCAAGCAGGGCTGGGACGTCTCCGGGCTGGCCGACGAGTGGGCCCAGCGCCTGCAGGCGATCGGCGCCGACACCGTCGAGGGCGGCACCAACCTCGCCACCCCGGTCTTCGACGGCGCCCGCGAGGACGAGATCACCGGCCTGCTGGACAACACCACCCTCACCCGTGACGGTGAGCGCCTGGTGAACTCCACCGGCAAGGCCCGACTGTTCGACGGCCGCTCCGGCGAGCCGTTCCCGATGCCGGTCTCGGTCGGCTACATGTACATCCTCAAGCTGCACCACCTGGTCGACGACAAGCTGCACGCCCGTTCGACCGGTCCGTACTCGATGATCACCCAGCAGCCGCTCGGTGGTAAGGCGCAGTTCGGTGGTCAGCGCTTCGGTGAGATGGAGGTGTGGGCCCTCGAGGCGTACGGCGCGGCCTACGCGCTCCAGGAGCTCCTCACCATCAAGTCCGACGACGTCCTCGGCCGAGTCAAGGTCTACGAGGCCATCGTCAAGGGCGAGAACATCCCCGAGCCCGGCATTCCCGAGTCCTTCAAGGTTCTCATCAAGGAAATGCAGTCGCTCTGCCTCAACGTGGAGGTGCTGTCCTCGGACGGCCAGTCCATCGAGATGCGGGACTCCGACGAGGACGTGTTCCGCGCCGCCGAGGAGCTCGGCATCGACCTGTCCCGGCGCGAGCCGAGCAGCGTCGAAGAGGTCTGACGGAGGCCGGGCCGGCCGCAGCAGCGGCCGGCCCGCCCCCAGGCCCCCCACACACAAAAATAACAACACACGAAAAAAGAAAGAGTGCTAGACGAACAGAGCTTGTCGTAAAC